>JBGTSH010000039.1:0-46199 GCA_041940405.1 Polyangiaceae bacterium | reverse complement strand
TCTGTCGCGAGCACCTCGTCGCCAACGTCGAAGAGCGCGGCGAGCCGTTCGGCGTCCGCGTCACGCGACGCCACCTCACCGGTTACCTGCGCGGTCTCCCGGGCGCGGCGGCGATCCGCAAGCGCCTCCTCTTCTGCGACACGCTCTCGGGTTGCCTCGAGATCCTCGCAGAAGAGGGTGAACGGCTCGCCGCCTAGAGACGCGTCACTGCGCGCAGACCGCCGTGAAGTCGTCGCAGCAGTCGCCGTAGTCCGAGCAGAGGTCGTCGCAGTAGCAGGCCTTGTCCGGCGCCGAGCCGCCGCACGAGGCGACGCACGAGCCGTTCTGCGGAGCCGGAGCGTCATCCGCCACGCAGGCGCCCCAGCAGACGGCCGGGCAGACCATGCCAGGGACGCAGTTGCTCAGGCACACGCTGTGATCGCAGACCATGCCGGCGCCGCACGCGGCGTCATCCTGACAGAGCTGTTGTGAAGCGACGGGCTCGACCGTCGAGAAGATCTCGCTCAGCTTGAGGACCTTCTTGGTGCCGATCGGCGACGAGACGTTCGACACCTTGCCCGACACGACCAAGTTCTTCTCCCAGATCGTCGAGATGAACGCCTCTTCCTCTTCCGGCGTGAGGCCGAGCTTCGAGAAGTCGACGTCGGTGACCTGCTTGACGCTGGTGCCGTTGATCTTGCGCGCGTGAAGGCTCGGGCAAGGCGCCTTGACGCAGGTGATGCCGCTCGGCTCGACGACGTAGTAGGTGCCCGTCGGCGCGTTTCCGGTCTCGGCCTCGAACGCCTTGTAGGTGAGCAGCGACGCGAAGCCGGCGGCCGGCGCGTCGACCTCGACCATCTCGCCGGAGAGCAGGACCCTGCCCTCGCGGATCGCGCCCATCACCTCATCCGACTGCGAGCCGGAGAGACCGAGCGGGCTGTGATCGATCGACGCGACGTAGCACTCGTCGGCCTTGGTTCCGTCGAAGCACTTGGTCTGCGTCTTGTTGACGGCCTTGACGTACATGCCGCCGCACATCGGGTACGCGCACTTTCGGAAGTCGAGGCGCGTAACGACGTAAACGGTGTCGACCCCGGCAGCGCTCTCCTCGGTGTCGTTCGCCTCGGTCGTTCCGACCGGGGACTCGGGCGCACAGGCGGCGAGGGGTGCGAGGAAAAGGCCGGCGGCGACAAGCGATCGGAAGCTCATGACGGGTCTCCTTGGGCGGCGCCTACTCCCCGGCGCCGCGTCGGCGCACCCTGTAACCGTTTATCCCACATTATACAACCCCCGATCAGCGGGCTCGGGCGCGGGCATCCCTCCAAGTCAGCTTCTCTTGTTTCGGAGGTAAGCCATGCTTGAGAATCAGCCTAAGCGCCTGATTGCGCTTGGAATTGTTGGACTGATCGCGGCGGTCGCGTGCGGCGACGACGACGGCGCGGACGGAAGCGGGGGCTCCGGCGCCGCGACCAGCACCACGACGGGTCCGACGACGACGTCGTCCACCAGCCAGACCGGCAGCTCGAGCCAGTCGACGGGTCAAACGACGACGTCGACGACGACCGGTGGCGAGGGCGGCGGCAACTGCGACGCCGTAATCGCGGCGGTCAACGCGGCGCTTGCCGATGCGAAGGTCTGCAATCCGCTGATCGACGTCGAGCAGTGCACGCAGGTGCTCGACGGCCCGTGTTGCCCCGTCGCGGTCAACCCCGGCAACACGGCCGCGGTTCAAGCGTTCCAGGACGCCATGACCGATCTCCAGAACGGTCACTGCAACGTCCCCTGCCCCGAGATCCCGTGCATCGAGAACCCCGTGGGGCTGTGCCAGGGCAACACCGAGATGGGCAGCTGCACCGAGCAGCCGCCGCAGTAAGGCGCGAGCGCGCGATTACTTGCTCGCGACGAGCGCGCCTGCCTTGAGCTCGAAGCGCTTCGTCTGCGTCACCGTCGGCGGCGTGTCCTCGGGCACGCCGTCGTCGCGTCCGAGCATCGTGACCTCGACACCGCCCTTGGGATGCGGCGCGAGCTCCTGAACGAGGACGTTCTTGCCGAGGGGGATCGTCGTCACCTTGCCGCCGTTGGTGATGACCGCGAGGTAGTGGACGGCGAGCTTGCCGTCGTCCTTCGTCACGACGACCGCGCAGTCCGTCGCGCTGTCGCCGTCGAAATCGGCGTCGCTACGCGCCTTGGTGAGATCGGTCCGGACGAAGTCGTCGGCGCCCGATCCGGTCTTTACCTCATGGGTGCCGCTCTTCAGCTCGACGTTCTCACCGTCGAGCGGATAGGTCAGGTTCGCAGGGTCGAGCGGAAACGGTCCGCCGACGACCGTGGGACCACCGCCGCAGCCGCCGGCGACTGCGAGGACAAGAAGGAGGGGACGCACCATGGGAGCGGAGAGCAGCCTACCTCCTCGAGGCGCCTGGGTCCTCAGTGTTCTCCAACGCGCGACGGTGGGAGGGAATGCCCGTAGCGATCGATCGCGATGCGGCCCGTCAACACCCGCAGCGCGACCTTCACCGCGACGGTGAGGACGATGAGCCCGAACGCCCAGATCCCCACGCTCACCTTCCACTCGGTGAGCGAAGGCGCATACTCGATGATCTCGTGCAGCGTGCTGGGGACGAAGCCCGGCACGATGAGGCCCATCCCCTTCTCGATCCAGATGCCCCCGAAGGCCGCGAAGCAGCCGGCGGTGAGCACGCGAGCGTCGGTCCGCGATCGCGGCAAGAGCACGAGGATCGCCGAGAGCACGTTGAGTCCGACTGCCGTCCAGATCCAGGGCACGAGGCCCGCCTTGCCGTGCACGCCGAAGAGCAGGTACCGCATCGCGACCCCGTGCGCGCCACCGGAGTAGAGCGACGTGAAGACCTCCGAACCGAACATGAAGAGGTTGGCAAGGATGGTCACCCGCAGCACCTGGTGCAGCGTTCGGATCGGGCCGGGGCCGATGTGGAGAGTGGAGAACCTTCGGATGACGTGGAGGAGCACGATGACGAAGGCAGGACCGCTCACGAACGCAGTGACGATGAACCGCGGCGCGAGGAGCGCCGAGTTCCAAAACGGCCGCCCTCCGAGCCCTGCATAAAGAAATGCCGTTACCGCGTGAACCGAGACCGCCCAACCGATCGAGAGGAACACGAAGGGCACGTACCAACGCTTCGCCGGCCGGCGACCCAGGAAGCGCATGTAGAGGAGGTATCCGGTGATGTGGAGGTTCAGAAGCAGGTAGCCGTTCAGAACGACGACGTCCCAGGTGAGCATCGACCGCGGCCAGTTGAAGCGGCCGATGCCCGGCAAGAGATGCCAGAGTCGGTCGGGACGGCCCATGTCGACGACGACGAACATGAGTGAAACGACGAGCGCCGCGATCGCGAGCAGCTCGCCGATGATGACGACGTCATGCATTTCGTGGTCGTCGTACACGTACGCCGGGATGACCATCATCACGGCCCCGGCAGCGAGCCCGACGCCGAACGTGAAGTTCGCGATGTAGAACCCCCACGAGACGTGGTCGCTCATGTTGGTGCGGACCATGCCCTCGCTGACCTGCGTCGCCCAAGCGTTCGCGCCGATGAGCGCGAGGACCGTGAGCGCGGTCATCCACACGTAGTAACGCCAAGTCGAATCGAAGGCGGTCCTGACGACGCGCCAGAGAAACAGCGTGTAGCTCGGGATATCGGGGTGGACGCCGCCCCGCGAGCTGACCGGCGGCGGGATGCTCGAGATCTTCTCGAGGTGCGGGGTCTCGTGGTCGCTGGCCATGGGATCACTTGTCGAAGAAGTAGAAGAATCGCGGGCGCGTCCCGAGCTCCTCCTTGAGGACGAACACGCGCTTGTTCTCGAGCACCCAGCGAATCTCGCTCTTCGGATCGAGGAGGTTGCCGAAGACGCGTGCGCCGGTGGGGCAGGCCTCGAGGCAGGCGGGGAGCTCGCCGCGCCGAGTTCGATGAAGGCAGAAGGTGCACTTCTCCATCACGCCTTGGGGGCGGATGCGATTGGAGAGATAGCCTTGATCGGGGTTGATCTCTTCCGGCGCGATCTCCGGAGCGGCCCAGTTGAAGCGTCGTGCATGGTAGGGGCACGCTGCTTCGCAGTAGCGGCAGCCGATGCACCAGTCGTAGTCGACAACGACAATTCCGTCAGGCTCTTTCCAAGTAGCCTCTACCGGGCAGACCTTCGTGCAGGGCGGGTTTTCGCACTGCTGACATTGAATCGGCAGGTAGAACTTGCCGGGCGCGGGGACGGCGTGGTCGTAGTCGGCGTTCCCTTTCTCGAGATCGAGGCTGCCCTTCTCCATCTCGAGCACGCGGATGTACGAAGCATGCGTCGCACGATCGTGGTTGTTCTCGACGTGGCAGGCCTCTTCGCACTTTCGGCAGCCGATGCAGATCGAAAGGTTGAGGGCGTACCCGAACTGCACGCCCTCGATCGGTTCGGGGTCGTGGATGGTGACCTCCCTGCCGTACTTCTGCATCACCTCGAGCTCGAGGCGTGCGATGACGGCCTCGACCTCTTTCTTCGACAGCTCCAAGTAATGCTTTTGAAGAAACTGATCGAGGTTCATCCCCTCGACGAACCCTTGCAGCGGGGCGACGGCAGCGGTGAACGCGCCGGCTCCCAGCGTTGCACCGAGCACCTTGAGCGAGCGTCGCTTGGCCTTATCCATGATCGCCTGCTTCTTCCTCGGCGGTGCGATCCTTCGCGCGCGGTTCGGGCCGGACCGCCGGGATCGCGGGGACGTGAGGATCGTGACAGTCCACGCAGTGGTTCTTCACCCGGTCGCCGCGGGACAAGTCCCACGCGCCGTTCATCCCTCCGTGACTCCCGCTTTTGTAGTCCCGGTGCTGCGGGCCGTGGCATTGCGCGCAGAGCTGCAGAGCTTCGACCATGGCGAGGCGCTTGCCGTCCGCGAGGTGGAGCTCAGGGCCGCGCTTCGGCTCTGCGACGTGGCAGTTCGCACAGGCCAGACTGCCGTGGTCGAACACGAGCCCTCGGTGGAACTCATCGAGGTCGCCCGTCGACACCGGCATCGTGGCCTGCTCTCGGAGTGAGTGGCAGGTGACGCAGCCGACGCGAACGGGCTTGCCGAGGGGATCGACGGCGTCGGTCTCGATCGACGACAGCTTCGCCGGAACGTTGGTCTCCACCTCGCCGGATGAGGCCGCGGGCGCGGGAGAGAAGGACCGCTCTCGATCGGTTCCGCACGCGCCGGTGGCGGTCGCGAGCAGCACCGCTCCGACCACGAGTCGTTCGAACACGACGGGCCGCAGAGCACCCGTTGTGCCAAGCGCGTGTGAGCATGAAAGAGCGCTCGGAGCCGCGGAGTGCACGAATTGCGTGCCGGCTCGCGCAAACCATGCGCCGGCACAAATCCCTGTAATCACGAAACAGCGCGGCGACCGAGCGGCCCGCTCCTTGCGAACGGCGCGCACATGCCCGTCAGCGGACTCGTCATCACCATGGAGCCATCGGCCGTCTCGAACGCCGTCGCAGCCCTTCCCGCCGATCCGCGTCTCTCGGTCGGTGCCCCCGCGGGCGCTCACGTACCGGCGGTGCTCGAGACGAGCAGCCTCGAGGAGTCCGCGCGCTTCGTCGACGATCTGTTCCGCACGCCGGGCGTTCGCTTCGTCGACGTCGTCACCGTCGACTTCGACGACGTCATCGAGGAGAGCTCGCGATGAGCTTCGACCGTCGCACGTTTCTTCGTTCGTCTGCCATGGCAGCCGCCACCTTCGCGGCCTCGCGCCTGTCGGGCAAAGAGGCCGTCCCCGAGCGAAAGGCTTCGCCGCACCTTCGCGTGATCGACGACGTGCGCTGGGACAAGGCGCCCTGCCGCTTTTGCGGCACGGGATGCCACGTTCAGGTGGGCGTGAAAGGAGGGCGCGTCGTCGCGATCGCCGGCGACGAGAAGGCCGTGGTGAACAAGGGCCTCCTGTGCGTGAAGGGCTACCACGTCGGCCTCGCCCTCTACGGCAAGGATCGGCTCACGACGCCGATGCTGCGAAAGAACGGTGAGCTCGTCCCCATCTCATGGGAAGAAGCGATCGACACGATCGCCGAGCGCGCGATGAAGAACCCCGCCGGGTTCGCGATGTACGGGAGCGGTCAGTGGACGATCCCCGAGGGTTACGCGGCGAACAAGCTCATCAAGGCGGGACTCGCCAACAACCAGATCGATCCGAACGCCCGGCTCTGCATGGCGTCCGCCGTCACCGGCTTTCTTTCCGTCTACGGGGTCGACGAGCCGGCGGGTTGTTACGACGACCTCGACGCGTGCGACGTGTTGATCCTTTGGGGAAACAACCCGGCCGAGATGCACCCGGTCCTCTTCTCGCGGGTCCTCGACCGCAAGGTCCGAGGCGAAGAGGTGATGATCATCGATATCGGAACGCGCGAAACGCGATCGAGCGCGATGAGCGACATCACGCTCAAAATGAAGCCGCAGGGGGACCTCGCGATCGCGCTCGGCGTCGCGAACCTGTTGATCCAGCGTGACAGCTACGACAAGTCGTTCGTCGAGAAGCACTGCGCCTTCCGAGCTCACGGCGAGAAACCGACGCTGCAAGGCGACGCGATCTCGTTCGACGACTACAAGAAGCGGATCGCCGAATACACGCCCGAGCGCGCAGCAGCGCTGTCCGGGCTCAAAGCTGCGGACATCGTGATGCTGGCGGACTTGTTCGGTAGGCGGGACCTCAAGATCACGAGCCTCTGGTGCATGGGGATGAACCAGCACACGCGCGGGACGGCGATCAACAGCCTCGTCCACGGGCTGCACCTCTTGAGCGGGCACTTCGGGACGCCGGGTGACGCCCCGACGAGCTTGACCGGCCAACCCTCGGCTTGCGGCACCGTGCGCGAGGTAGGCACGACCGCCGGCAACCTGCCCGGCGGCCTCGTCGTCGAGAAGGAAGAGCATCGCAAGGAAGCGGAAGCGATTTGGAACCTGCCTGCGGGGCGGATCTCCGCAAAGCCCGGCTACCACGCGGTCGAGATGTGGCGTCGCTTCTCCACGCCCAAAGACAAGGGCGGGGACATCGACACGATCTGGGTGCAGGTCACGAACCCGGCGCAGACGCTGCCCAACCTGAACGAGCTCGTCGGGCCGAGTCGAAAGGACCCAGAGAAATTCTTGATCGTCTCGGACGTCTACCCGACGGCGACCACGCGCATCGCCGACCTCGTCCTCCCGTCCGCGATGTGGGTCGAGAAGAACGGGATGTTCGGCAACTCGGAACGTCGGACGCAGCAATGGTTCAAGATGGTCGACCCTCCGGGTGAGGCTCGCGACGACGCATGGCAGACCATCGCGGTGGCGCATCGTCTTCTCGAGCTCGGGCACCCGGGCATGAAGGACAAGGACGGCCGCTTCCTCTTTCACACGGAGAAGGAAGGCAAAGAGATCCCGATCTGGGAGTGGGACCGCTACTACCAGGTCAACGTCGACGAGCGTCTGTTCGAGGAGTATCGGCGGTTCACTCGCTTCAAGCACAAGGACCTCGCCCCGTACGGCGAGTACGTGCGAGCACGGGGAATCCGCTGGCCGGTCGTCGAACAGCCCGACGGCAGCTGGCGCGAGACGCGCTTTCGCTTCGCCGAGCACGACGACCCGTATGTCCCGAAGGGCGCCGGCTTTGCCTTCTATCACTCGACGTCGGCCGACGCGCGAGCGCAGATCTGGTTCCACCCTTACACGGCGCCGCCCGAAGCGCCGGAGGACGCCTACCCGTTCTGGCTCTGCACGGGCCGTGTGCTCGAGCACTGGCACTCCGGCACGCTGACGATGCGAATCCCGCAGCTCAACCGCGCGATGCCGCAGTCCTACGTCGAGATGAACCGAAAGGACGCCCGCCGGATGGGGATCGAGGACGGCGACGTCGTGAGGCTAGAGTCGAGGCGCGGGTCCCTCGACCTGCCCGTATGGCTCGACGGCCGCGGCTCACCTCCGCCCGGCTCGCTGTTCGTTCCCTTCTTCGACGAGAAGCTCCTCGTCAACGTGCTCACCCTCGATGCGCACGATCCGTTCTCGAAGCAGCCCGATTACAAGAAGTGCGCGGTTCGGGTGAAGAGGCTGCCGAGGACGCGGCCGTGAAGCCTCTTCAGAGCGACACGCGCCTCCTGCTCCTCGGCTGCGTCACCGCGGGCGCGGCCGCGATCGTCATCACCTTCGGCGCGCTCGAGCACCAAGAGACGACGGCCTCCGGCGTGCACGAAGACGCCGCGCCCGACGTGAGCGGCGTGGCACCTTCGTACCGGGACCTGCGGAACAGCCGGCGTGGCCCCAACGCGACCATGTACCGGGGCGCCGTCACCGAGCTGGGTGAGAGCCTGCCCGATGTGCTCGACCCGGTAGAGACGAGCGACGAAGCGCGCGCGGCGGCCCGCGACAAGCGCAGATCGAATCGCGCTTACGAGGGCGCTCCGCCGACCGTGCCCCACGCCGTCATGCAGCGCGCCCACGACTGCGTCGCTTGCCACGCTGACGGCGCCGTGATCGCCGGAAAGACCGCGCCGAAGATGAGCCACGAGCCATTTCCGAGCTGTACGCAGTGCCACGTGCCCCAGGCGGATCCACGTCCCATCGAGACCCCCGCCGCGCTCGCCGAAAATGAGTTCGTAGGGCTCGACGCCCCCGGACCCGGCGAGCGCGCTTGGCCTGGTGCCCCGCCGACCATCCCCCACACGACGCAGATGCGCGAGGACTGTTCGAGCTGTCACGGGGTCAGCGGCAAACCGGGCCTGCGAACGTCGCATCCGAATCGCGGCAGCTGCACGCAGTGCCACGCGTCTTCGGCGGCGCTCGATCAACGTCCGCCGAACAGGTCGGCGCCATGAGCGAAAAGGAGCTGCAGCTGCCGGAGCTTCGCGTGGCCGATCTCGAAGAAGCAGGCATCGACAAGCTCTTCGAGGATCTCTCTTCGGCCGCCGAGCTGCTCGAGGTCGTGGTCAAGGCGGGGGCTACGACGCGCTGCGCCGGCACGGTCCGTTCGCTCGACGCCGCGCGAGACGCCCTACGCTCCGAGGACGTACGCGGCGTGCAGCTTCGCTATCGATTCGACGGCAGGGTGTGGTGCGACACCCTCATGCGAGCCGGCCGGGGTGCTCGCCTGGTTCGCTCGGAGCTACTTCTCGCACCGGGCCACCATGAGGCCCGAAAGTAGCCTACCTTCTGGCTCTTGGACCGGTTCGTCTGCATCCACGGCCATTTCTACCAACCCCCGCGCGAGAACGCCTGGCTCGAGCGGATCGAGCGGCAAGAGTCCGCTCACCCCTTCCGCGACTGGAACGAGCGCATCGACGCGGAGTGCTACCGGCCGAACGCCCGCGCGCGCATCCTCGACGCCGAAGATCGCGTGGTCACGCTGACCAACAACTACGCGCGCATCAGCTTCAACTTCGGTCCGACGCTGCTCTCTTGGATGCAGGTCCGCGCCCCGCGCACGTACGCGGGCGTGCTCGCCGCCGACCAAGAGAGCATCCGTCGCTTCGGCCGCGGCTCCGCGATGGCGCAGGCGTACGGCCACCTCATCTTGCCGCTCGCCTCGCCGCGCGACCGGGTGACGCAGGTCAAATGGGGCGTCCGAGATTTCGAGTCACGTTTCGGCCGAAAGCCCGAAGGGATGTGGCTCGCCGAGACGGCCGCGTGCACCGATTCGCTCCGCGCGCTCGCCGACGAGGGCATCGCCTTCACCGTGCTCTCGCCGCGCCAGGCCAAGGCGATCCGCAAGAAGGGCAGCGAGAAGCTCGAAGAGGTCAACGAGGGGACGCTCGACACGCGCCGCCCGTATCGGGTCGACGTCGGCGGCGGCAAATCGATCGCCGTCTTCTTCTATGACGGCGCGACCTCGCAAGCGATCGCGTTCGAGCGCCTCCTCTCGAGCGGCGACGGCTTCGCCTCCCGCCTGCTCGGGGCGTTCCGCGGCACGGGACCCGAGCTGGTTCACGTCGCGACCGACGGCGAGACCTACGGCCACCATCATCGGTTCGGCGAGATGGCGCTCGCCTACGCGCTGGACAGGATCGAAAACGGCACCGGCGCCAAGCTGACCAACTACGCAGCTTACCTGGCGGCGCACCCGCCCCAAGATGAAGCCGTCATCGTCGAGCGAAGCTCGTGGAGCTGCGCCCACGGCGTCGGGCGATGGAGCGCGGATTGCGGGTGCAAGATGCGCGGTGACTCGAACCAAGCGTGGCGCGGTCCCTTGCGTGATGCGCTCGACGAGCTGCGCGACCAGATCGACGAGCTCTACGAGAAGGCCGCAAAAGAGGTGCTCTTCGACCCCTGGGCCGCGCGCAACGCGTACATCGACGTGATCCTCGATCGCTCCGACGAGGGCGTGCGCAAGTTCCTGGCCGCACACGCCAAAGATCCGGCAGGAGAGGGCGGCCACCGCGCCCTCGAGCTCTGCGAGATGCAGCGGCAGCGGATGCTGATGTTCACGAGCTGCGGCTGGTTCTTCGACGACGTAAGCGGCATCGAGACGGCTCAAATCCTCCAATACGCGGCACGGGCCGTCGAGCTCGCCTCGATCACCACCGGCGCGACCCTCGAGCCGAAGCTCCTCGAGCACCTCGAGCCCGCGCACAGCATCGGCCGCGCGACGCCGAGTGCGCGTAGCGTCTACGAGTCGACCATCCGCCCGTCGCGAGTCGACGCCGAGCGCCTCGCCGGGTCGTTCGCGCTCGTCACCCTCTTCGGGCAGAAGATGGATGCGACGCCTGCGTTCCGGATCGAAGAGCACGAGGTCCGCGCCGCGAAGCACGGCGAGGCGCGCATCGCCGTCGGCCGCATCACGGTAAAGAGCCTGGTCACGCAACGCTCGACCTCGTTCGCGTTCGCTGCGCTCCACCGAGGTGGCCCGACCGTCGAAGGCGGCATCCGGCTGATCGCCGACGAGCACGGGGCCGAAGACGAGCCCGAAGAGCTCATCGCGGCGTTCGAGGACGAGGGCTTCGAGCGCACGCGCGAGCGAATCCTGACGCGCTTTCCCAAGCACTTCGACTCTCTCCGCGTCCTGCCAATCGACGATCGCATCACCGTCGTCGAGCGCATCGTCGCGGAGGCCGTCGGCTCTGCGGAGTCCGCGCTTCGTGCGGTGTTCGCCACGAATGCCCCCCTCCTCACCGAGCTCGCCGCGACCGGCGTACGAGCTCCCGCTGCGCTGACCGCGGCCACGCGGGTGGTGCTCGAGGCCGACCTGACACGCGCCGCACGGCGCGATCCTCCCGATACGCAGGTGATGCGCAGCCTTGTAGCGGAAGCACGCTCCGAGAACGTGCGCTTCGACGAGGCGGCTTTCTCCTTTCAGCTCGGCCGGGCCATATCGCGCACGTGCACCGCGCTCGAGAAGGACCCGACCGACGACGCCGCGCTGGGCAGGCTCGGCGACATGATCGCCATCGCCCGCAAGGTCTCGCCCAGCTTCGATCTGTCGGCCGCGCAGGACCTCGCGTGGAGCGTCATCCGAGAGGACACGCCGCTCGCGCGCCGCGTGCGAGAAGCCGGCCGGCTCGGCGCATGGCGCGAGATCGCCCGCACCCTTCGCATCGCGATCGGCTAACTACCGCGGGAGCAACGTCTCCGGCATGTCCGCGACGACGTAAGCGAACGCAGCGACGACCGCGACGCCGTCGGCCAGCTCGTCCGGGCTCACCTTGTCGAGCGTGTCGGCGGCGCTGTGGTGGTAGTCGAAGTACTTCGCGCCCTGGGTGACGTACCCGACGCCGGGGACGCCAGCCTTCACCAGCGGGATGAGGTCCGCGCCCGAGCCGTGCGCGGCCACCTTGAGCGAGAACGCCGGCCCCAAGAGCTCGGCGATCGCCTTCACACGCTCGGTCGCTCGGCCCTCGTGCTCCTTCGGCACCTCGACGTTGAAGCCCCACGGTGCGAACCCGCCCGAGTCCGCTTCGATCCCGAGGACGTGCTTCGAAACCTCCGACGCGTGATCGGCCGCGTACGCTTTCGCGCCCGCGAGCCCGTTTTCCTCGTTGGTGAAGAGCACCACGCGAATCGTTCGGCGCGGCACGAGCCCGAGCTTCCGCAGCGTCGTGAGCGCCTGCATCATGATGACGCAGCCGGCACCGTCGTCGTGCGCGCCCTGGCCGACGTCCCACGAGTCGAGGTGCGCGCCGATCAAGACGATCTCGTCGGGCTTCTCTTTGCCGACGAGCTCGGCGACGACGTTCGCCGACGGCGCGTCCGGGAGCTGCTTCGCGCCGAGCGACAGACGAATGGTGACCGGCCCTCTCTCGGCGAGCCGGGCGAGGAGCGCGGCGTCTTCGGTGGCCAGCGAGGCGGCTGGGATCTTGACGACACCGTCATCGAAGCGCGTCGCCCCCGTGTGTGGCGTGCTCAGGCTGGCGGTCGCGAGCGAGCGTACGAGGACGGCTTTGGCGCCGAGCTTGGCCGCCCGCGAGGGACCGCTCGCGCGGAACGTGACCGCGTCGCCGTAGCCCGAGCCTTTCTCTTCGTCGTGCGCGCGCATCTGCACGTCGAAGAGGACGATCTTGTCTTTTACCTTGTCGCCGGCGCGCTCGAGCTCCTCGTACGAGCGCGCCACGAGCACCTCACCCGTGATGCCGCCTTTCTTGGTCCCGACCGTTCCCCCGAGACCGAGGATCGCGAGCGGGCGCTTCACCGGCGACTCGATCGAAGCCGACTCCTGCCCGCGCTCCCAGTGCGGCACCATGACCTTCTCGGCCCGGACGTTCTGGTGCCCGTCGGCCTCGAGACGCTTCTTCGCCCAGTCGACAGCAAGCTCGAGGGACGCCGACCCGCTCAGGCGATGACCGATCCCGTCGGTCAGCTCGCGCAGCTTCTCGTACGCGTCGGGCTTCTTACGCGCAGCCTCGAGGATTCGCTTCACGTCCGCGTCATAGGTTTGCGCGAGCGGCGACGCATGGCTCGCCCCCGCCGCAGCAGGCACTGCGGTCGCAATGCTCGGTTCGGTCACGACCGCGCCCGAGACCGAGGGCGACGCTGGAGGGCATGGCGGCGGCGCAGGCGCGCACGAAAGCGCGATTGCCACGGCGATCAGGGCGCGAATCTTCGGGGACAACAGCAGGAGAGAGTAGACGAGCGCGCGGCGGCGCTCCACCCCGTGCTTGGCACGCGGCTCGCACGATGCTGCGTCGTCATGAAGTTGATCGCAGGCCTCTCGGCGCTCCTGGTAGCGACGACCATCGTGCCTCAGCAGGTGGAGGCGCCGCCTGTCGAGGCGTGCATCAAGGTGATCCCGATCGTGCGCTACAGGGGCGTCGCGTACGATCACATCGTGAGGCTCGAGAGCTCGTGCGAGACCGAGCGCGAGTGCTGGGTCTCGACCGACGTGAATCCGGAGCCGATCATGACGATCGTCCAGCCCGGCGCTGCGGTCGAGGTGCTCACGTTCCGAGGCTCGCCGTCGCGAACGTTCCGCGCGACCGTCGAGTGCGACGCGCGCTCGTAGCGCTTCGAGGGGGAATGGGGCGCGCAGCTTGCGCGCGCCGCCCCGGCACACTAGGCTTAGTAACTCTGAAGTGAGTTACTAAAGGGGTTCCTATGTTTCTTCCGGAGACCTTGCCGTCCGACTTCTTCTCGGCCCTCGCCGTCCTGGTGACCGACGCGGCCGGACGCGACCAAGTGCTGGTCGTGGCGAAAGCAGCGTGGTCCGTGCCGGTGTGCGGCTCGCCGGCGATCGTCTCTACGGAGGTGGAGACGCTGCCGCGCCTCTTCGAAGAGCGCGCCGGCTCCTCGATCCGGGTTCCATCGGATCTCGCGCCCGAAAAGCCGGGAACCGAGATCGTCCTCGTCGGTCACGCGCGGCATCCTGCCCCCTACCCCGACGCTCGTTGGGTCGACGTCACGCTCGCCGTGGAAGCCGAGCGAACGCTGCTCGAAAAGCGTCTGCGTGTGTTCGGGCCGCGCCGCTGGGTCGAGCAAGGCGGCCGCCTCACGCCCTCGGAGCCGGAGCGCTACGTGGAGACCCCGCTTCGCTGGGAGCACGCATACGGCGGGGCGAACGGTGACGGCGCGGACGCGCGCAACCCGATCGGCCGAGGCTTCGGCCCGCGCGCGGCAGGCGATCCGTGTCACGCGATCGAGTACGCCGACCGTGACGGAGCCGCCACGACGCCCGCGGCCTTTGCCCCGATCGCGCCGCACTGGCACCCGCGCGAAGGCAGAGCCGGCTCGATCGCGATCGACGATCTGGCACCGCACCCGCCCGCGGACCGCGATCCGCGGCACTACTGCGTAGCCCCTGACGACCAGTGGCTCGCTGCGCCGCTCCAAGGCGGCGAGACGATCGTGGTTACCGGCGTGCACGCGCGCGCGGCGTGGACCTTTGCGCTACCCGCGGTTCATCCCGAGGTGAAATGGTCCATTCGCGGACGAACCGAGCGGGCGTCGCCCCATCTCGACACCGTGTTCTTAGACGCCGACGCCGAGCTCGTCACGCTCACCTGGCGCGCCCGCTTCACCGCGCCGAGGAACGTCGCCGATCTCGAGAACATCTCCGTCTCGCCGCGACGCAGCGCCCGGTCGTCGCGGGCCGCCGACGCGTATCAGATCGGCAGCACCGCGGCCCCTACGCCGAAGACGTAGGTGAAGAAGTGATTCCGATCGAGGTCGCTGTTCACGCGGAACGACGGCACGTAGAAGTCGAGGAGCACCGGATCGATCAGGACCGAGATCCCGATGAGATCCGCGCGCCCTTCGAGGAAGATGTCGTCCGACGCGCCGCCCGCGGGCGCGAAGTGCGTGAAGCCGACGCCGAAGCGGAGCGGCCAGGACACCGGGCCGGCGACCGGGATGTGGTAGCCGGCGTACGCATTGAGCTCGACCGTCGTCAGATCCTGAAAGTCGTTGAACTGGACGACGAACGAGGCCGGCGCGAACTCGAGCCCGAGCTCGACGCGATCGAAGAACACGCCGCCTTTGATGGCGAAGAGCAAGCTCCCGACGACGGCGGCATCGGTGTTGTCGGTGTGAGACGGGCCGCCGCCGAGCATGAGGCCGATGTGCGGCCGGACGCCCTCGAGCTCCTTCGGCGGGCTCGACGGCTCGGGCTGGTCTTTCGTCTCGGGCTGGCTCTTCCTCGGTGACTGGCCGGGAATGACACAGATCTGATCGACGCACGCGAGCCTGCCGCCGCAGTCGGGCTTGGTCGCGCACGTCGCGCCTTCCATGTCGTCGTGACAGACCTGGTCGACGCAACGGAGGCCTTCGGCGCAGTCGCTGCGAGCGCGGCACGACTCGCCCGGCCCACCCACCGTCGAGCCCAAGCGCAGGCTTGCCTGGACCGTCTGCCCCTTCTTCGCTTCGAGGTTGGCGGTCGCCGCGGTGCCGAGACCGGAAGCGACCACGGCGCGCGCTCCCGGCTCGACGAACACCGGATCGGCGAGCGGCGACTTTCCGACGGCGGCGCCGTCGATGGAAATATCGGCGCCCGGAATGTCGACGACCACGGTGACGAGCGCCGCGCGCCGCTTGCACTCCTCGAGCGACGCCTGCGCGGTCGCGCGCTCTTCGGGCTTCGCGTCGGGGTACTCACGCAAGAACTTGAGGAGGTGGTTGCCGGCGTCGACCGGGTGGTTCGTCTTGAGCTCGCTGACGCCCAGGTTGAGGAGGATGCCCGGCGCTTGCGTGAGCTTGTACGCCTCGGAGAACGCGACGCGCGCATCCTCGTACTTTCCCGCGTCGAACGCTTTTACGCCGGCCTCGTAGCGCTGGCGCGCCACCTCTTTGCTTGCATCGTCTGGAGCGGCCTGCGCCAGCGCGGGAGCGGGCGTGACGCCGTGGATGATGCACAGCAAGAAGAGCACTGAAAAAGCGGCGCCTGCCCGCCGCCTCCGGCGCCAGGCCGCCAGGACCAACGCGAGCATCAAGAGGCCCCCTGCGCCATCCTCGGTCGCGCCGGGGACCGCGCAGCCACAGCCGTCGTCTTCGCTCTCGTCGTCCTCCCCGTCATCGTCGTCGGAATCCGAAGGGGGTGCGCCGCCGGCACCGCCTTCGCCTCCGATCGGAGGGAGCGTGCTGTCGACGACGAAGGACCATGAAAACGTTTCCGTCATGATCGACGTGGGATCGGAGCGCACGAGCGGCGTGGCGTCGTGGATCGAGACGCTGATTTGGTGCGCGCCATCGGCGAGACCGATCGCGCTCGGATCGATCTCGACGGTCGCCGATGTTCCCTCGACGACCGCTCCGTCCACCGACCACGCGAACTCGAGCGTCGAGAGAGCCGGCGTGGTCACCATGAAGGGGCTCGGCCCCTTGGCAGGGATCGCCGTCATGTCCGCCGGCGCGACGCCGTCGACCAGGACGCTGACTTGCGAGAACCCGAGGACCATCGCCTCGCTGCACACCGAGCAGAAGTCCTTGCCGAGCTCGCGCATCAGACAGTTCAGCGTCGGCCGATAGACGCCCGTCTCGAGGTACCGCGCCCCTTCGTACGCGCCCACCGGCGCGTAGTCGGACGTCGCCGAGGCGTCGGGCGTCGGAATGGGCGTGCCCGGCGGGACCCACACGTCCCACTTGAGGGGCATCAGGTTCTCTTCGAGCGCGACGTTGGGCTCGGGATCCCCCGGCGGAAAACCGGGATAGGGCGTCTCGTACTCGTCGGCGAGGTTCGCGAACGAGTGGCCGAGCTCGTGCTCGAGGATCTGCACCGATTGCTGGTGCGTCGACGCGACCGCGACGGTCCCACCCGAGCCGCCGTACTTGTCTGCGTTGACGATGCAGATCGGGACGTCGAACGCCGGGAATCGCTGTGTGATCTCGGTGAGCACCTTGCCGTCGCTGACGCCCATCAAGTAGTCGATGCCCGAGACGCCGTAAGTCGCGTCGAACGCCGTGTCGACCATCATCCCGGTGGCTGGATCGTCGGCGCCGCCCTGCGCCGATGGCACGAACAGCGCCCACACGTTGAAGACCGGTGCGTAGCTCGCGTACGTGGACGTCGTCTGGAGGCTCTGCGCCACGGCCGTCGCATCGGCGTAGAACTTCGCCTGGTCTGCCGCGGTGTAGCCGTCACCGACGATCACGAAGTCGACGCGGTTGCCCGATGTGCCCGATTCGAGGAGCGCCTGGCATTCGCCTGCTTCGGCCGGACACGCCGCGTGCGCGGTGAGGGGCGACATCCAGGTAGCGAGCCCCGCCCCGAACGCGGCTCTCCAGAGCGCGCGTCTCATGGCCATGACAGCACCGGCGCGCTGCCGTCGAGGGTGTGGATTTCGAGGTGCTCGCCCGCGCCCGGCTCGGGTGCGCGAACGACGAACGAGTACGTGTCGCGGTCGGCGTGCGCCGCCGGCTGTCCGGGCGCCGGGGGAACGTGCACCGCGCGACGCGTGGCGACGTTGCCTTCGGCGACGACGGCACCGGCCGCTCCGACGAGCACCCATCGGTGGGTCGCCGCGCCGACGCCGTTCCAGGTCTCTTCGGGTCCGAGCTTCGATCGCTCGACCCGCGCGCTCGATTTGACGCTGATGCTCTTCTCTCCGGCTTCGAGCACCAGCACGACGACGTTGCGGCCTTGCGCCTGGCTCGTGACCACGTTGGCTTGGGTAGCCTCGAGGCCAGGAGCGCCGGCGCGCGGCTCGGTGATCTCTCCGTCGCCGGCAGGCGCACAGCCACAGAGGAGCGCGAGCACCGGAATCCACCCGAAGAAAGACGATCGTTTCAAGCGGCGGGAGCATACCCGCAAGCGGGCGCATGGATCGAGGCCGGCACGAAGCCGTCAGGGCGCGGCGACGATCCCCCCCGAACCGTCGCCGCGCCCCGTGCCGGTGCCCCCACCCGCCGTCGCTTCCGAATCTCTGAAACTAGCCGCGACGGGCGGGCGACGACAGTCGCATTGGAGGCAACCTGTGGTTTCCTCGGTGGAAACCATGCCGGCCGCCCCCATGGACCTCTTCTCGGGCATCGTTCCTTTCCTCGCGACCGCCGAGGCTCGGAGCTTTCGTACCGCCGCGCGGCAGCTCGGAGTCACCACGTCGGCAATCAGCAAGGCGATCGCGAGGCTCGAGGACGAGCTCGGCGTCCGGCTCCTGCATCGCACCGCCCGGAGCGTGAGCCTGACGACGGAGGGCCAAGCGTTCTTCGAGCGCTGCAAGAGCGCTTCGGACCAGGTGCGCACGGCGCGCGACGTGGCAGCGGCGGCTCGCGACACACCCCGAGGTCTTCTTCGTGTCTCGATGCCGGCGCGGATCGGGCGCAAGGCGCTCGCGCTCCTCCCAAGCCTCCTGGGCAAGCATCCGCAGCTTTCGGTACAAGCGATCCTTACCGATCGCTTCGTCCTGCTCGGCGACGAGAGCATCGACGCTGCCGTTCGCGTCGGCCATTTCGACGACTCGAGGTACGTGCTGGCGCATCGGCTCCGCAACTCGAGATGGATCACCGCGGCGTCGCGGACCTACCTCGCCGACGTCGGCGAGCCGTCCTCGCCGGAGGCGCTCGCGCAGCATGAATGCTTGCGCTTCATCATGCAGTCCGGCCGTCCGCAGGACTGGCACTACCGCGTAAAAGGCACGAAGGTCACCGCCCCCGTCTCGGGACGGCTCACCGCCGACGACGGCGAGGCGCTCGTCGCGGCCGCGATCGAAGGGCTCGGCCTGGTCTACGCGCCGGACTTCATGATCGAAGAGGAGCTCGCGAGGGGAGAGCTCGTCGAGGTGCTGCGCCCCTACGCCTTGCCAGGACCCGCGCTATCGGTGCTCTGCCCGCCGGGAAGGAATCGCTCTGCGAACGTGCGCGCGTTCGTCCGACTGATGCGAGAAGCCATGCGCAAGTGATTCGGTCCGTACCCGTCGTCGTACGATCCGGCGAGCGATGCCGAAGCCGAAGCCGCCCGCGCCGCGCCGGGACGATCAGCTCGACGGATAGGCCTTGCCTGGGGTCCCGCCGAGCGCGAGAAGCTTCACACCCTCGTCGCGCGTCACGAACTTTCGCTTCACGCCGGGCGGAACGAGGATGAAGTCTCCTTCGCTCACGTTGCGCTCGCTGCCTTCGGCGACGAGCACGGCCGAGCCTTCGAGGACGAGGTAGACCTCTTCCTGACCGTCCTTTTCGTGATCGTGCTCGGGATAGCCCTCGCACTTCGGATCGAGCTCGAGCACGTTCATGCCCCACGCGGAGACGCCGAGCGCGCCTCGGACGGCACGAAAACGAATGCCCGGGATCGCGTTCGGCCCACTGTAGGGCTCGATCGCACGGAGCGACTTCACGGTGATATGGCTCATCTCTCGACCTCCACCCGCCGGGTATAGGCGCGAGCGGGCGCGGGCGGCTTGAACAAACGCGACATCGCCGAATCCATGAAGGCCCGCATTCCGCTCCGGCCGACGCCGCCCACCGGCCACGGCCGAGCGCGCGGGCTCGTGTCCAAGCCTTCTGATAGCCGGATCCGATCGGTCAGCTACGCACCGTCGGCGGCGTTCGAGCCATTCGTCGCGACCCATTGGGGCGGGGTCTGGGATCTGCGGGGGCGGGCGCCGCATGTCACCGAGCTCCTCGGCGATCCCTGCGCCCACTTCGTCTTCGAGCGAGGCGGCCCGCACACCGAGGCGCGGCTCGTCGGCGTTTGGACACGACTCTGGAAACGAAAGCTCGAAGGCGAGGGGCGCGTGTGGGGCGTCAAGCTGCGCGCCGGCGCACTCCGCGCGTTCGTCGCCGCCTCCGCGTCGGACTTCACGAATCGCATCGTCCCTCTCGGCGACGTCTTTCCTCGCGGCATCCGCACGCTCCATCGAGATGTGACGAGCACCGAAGACGACGCCGAGGCGTTCGCTGCGATCGAGAGTTGGCTCGTCTCGGTGCGACGTCCCGACGACCCGAACGTGAGGATGGCCGTCGCGCTCGTCGATCGCATCGCACGGGATCCGGCGATCACCACCGTCGAGGCGCTCGCGTCCGTCGCCGGCCTCGGGCCGCGCGGTCTTCAGCGACTCTTCCGCGACTACGTCGGCGGCTCGCCGAAATGGGCCATCCGAAGAAACCGCCTCCAGGAAGCCGCGCTCCGCATCGAACGCGGCGAAGCCGAGTCGCTGGCAGACCTCGCCGCGCTCCTCGGATACGCCGATCAAGCCCACCTCGCCCGCGACTTCCGGAACGCGGTCGGCAAGAGCCCGAGCGAGTTTCGCTCAAACCTGACACAAGGCTGACAATCACCGATTTTACCGTGGCCTTTGGAGGCTTCGATGACGGTAAGGTTCGAAATTCAGCCCAGCGGCGCGTACTCGCTCGCGGCGAGCGCATCCTTCCTGTGTGCCTTTACGCCCGCCTCGGGGAGCGCGCGACGGACCTCGGGAGGCATGACCTTCGGCTTCGGGCTCGACGGCACGTTCGAGCCCGTCGCGGTCGGCGTCGAACAGCGCGACGACCGCGTCCTGGTGACCGCCACCGGCACGACGAACGTCGACGCCGTGCGCCGGCAGGTCGCTCGCATCCTCTCGCTCGATCATGACGGCGATGCGTGGTCTCTGCTCGGCTCTCGCGATCCGGTCATCGGCGAGCTGATGCGGCACTACGACGGGCTTCGCCCCGTCTGCTTCTACTCACCGTACGAGGCCGCGTGTTGGGGCATCCTCGCTGCGCGCACCCCGATGAAGATCGCTGCACGCGTTCGTGCAGCGCTCGGCGAGGCGCTCGGACGAAGGCTGGTCATCGACGGCGAGCGCGTGCACACGTTTCCCTCGCCGCGCGCGCTCCTCGAAGCGCCGACGCTCCCGAGCGTTCCGGCCATCAAGGCCGACAGGCTCCGTGGTCTCGCGCTCGCAGCCCAGCGCGGCGACCTCGATGTAGAATTGATCCGAGGCATGGATCGCGAAGCCGCCCTGAAACATCTTCGTCGCCTCGACGGCGTCGGCGAATGGACCGCCTCGCACATCCTCGTTCGCGGGACGGGCCTCACCGACGAGCCGGCGTTCGTCGAGCCGCGCGTCCGCGCCGGCTTCAAGCTCGCGTACGGTCTCACGAGCGAGCCCTCGGACAGCGAGCTCATGGAAGCAGCCGAGCGATGGCGACCGTACCGCACGTGGGTCTCGGTCCTCCTCGCCGTCCACTTGTCGCGAACCGGCGGTTGGGAGTTGGGCTCTACCGCTCCGGAAGCCACGATGGTCGGGGCTCGCCGGACTTGATGCAGAACGCGGCCGCTGCCTCCATCTGCTGCTCCGTTCCGCCCGCCACGGCGCCTGTGTGGCGCCGCAGCGACTCCGTGGCCGAGAGGCGAACGTCCAGCTTCGGACTGTCGAGGTCGGCGCAAAGCCGTTTCACGTCGGCGTGATCAGCCGCGGGTGCAGCCATGACAGCGCCCGAGGAAGCCCGCGCAGTTCCTGCCGTCGTGTCCCCGCCGTTTGCGGATGCACATGCCGAAGCCGTGACGAGCAACGCGAGCACCGCCCCAACCAAGCCGTTCGATCGAGCCTCTGTCTCCAAGAGCGCACCTCGCCCCGCACGTAGCCTCGAACGCCACGTCCGTGACCGGCGTTTCTTGCTCTATGCCACACTTCCGCGCCCGAAAGAGCCCGAGCGCATTCTCGAAAGCTTTGTAAGGTTCGCGAATGGATCTGGGGCTCACCAACAAGCAGGCGCTCATCAGCGGCTCGACGGCGGGGATTGGCTTCGCCATCGCATCGGCGCTGGCGGCCGAGGGCGCGGCCGTGACGATCAACGGCCGGACGCAGAAGCGCGTCGACGAGGCGGTCGCGAAGCTCAGAGCTGCGTATCCTTCTGCTCGCGTATCGGGCGTCGCAGCCGACCTCGGTACAGAAGACGGAGCCGCGGCTCTCCTTCGCCAGCTCCCGGCCGTCGACGTGCTGGTCAACAACCTGGGCATCTTCGAGCCGAAGCCGTTCCTCGAGATCGGCGACGCCGACTGGCGCCGCTTCTTCGACATCAACGTCCTCAGCGGCGTGCGTCTCACGCGGTTCTATCTGCCGGGCATGATCCAGAAAAAGTGGGGGCGGGTGGTCTTCATCTCGAGCGAGTCGGGGCTGCAGATCCCCGCCGAGATGATCCACTACGGCATGACCAAGACGGCGCAGCTCGCCGTCGCACGGGGAATCGCGGAGTCGGTCGCCGGATCCGGCGTCACGGTCAACTCCGTCCTCCCGGGGCCGACGGCGTCCGAAGGGGTCGGCGGTTTCGTCGAACAGCTGGCGCGCTCCCAGAAGAAGACGGCAAAAGAGGTCGAAAGCGAGTTCTTCCGCGACATGCGACCCAGCTCGCTCATCAAGCGCTTCGCTACGATCGAAGAGGTCGCCTCGATGGTCGCCTACGTCTGCAGCGAGCAAGCGTCGGCCACGACAGGTGCCTCGCTCCGCGTCGACGGCGGCGTCGTGCGATCGATCGCGTGACCGTCGAGCGCTACGCCGATCGCCACCCGCTCTTGTGCCGCATGACGACCACGCGCTGGGCCGCGTCGATCTGAAAGAGGTGAAGCCACTCGTTCTCGACGAGCTCGCGCACCTTGGTGTGCTTCTTGAGCACGCGGTCGATCGCGGGACGCGGCGCTTCGATGAAGGCGCTCAGCCGGAGCGGCGGGTGCATCCACTTCTCGCCGTCGAAGAGCGATTGCAGAGAGAGCCCAATCCGAAGGTCGCCGCCATTGCCCTCGAAGACGCCGATGTGTCCGCCGACGACGTTGTGAAGCACCTTGTTTCCGCAGCCGTAGCGCCGGTTGTCGACGGTCGACGCGTAGTATTGGAAGTTGATCCAATGGGAGACGACGAGCGGTCCTGTCATGATCGCTTCGAGGATCGTGAAATCGGCGTCCTCTTCGAAGCGGTAGTCGTGCAAGAACGCTCGCCCCCCGAGGTCCGCGTGCTGACTTCGCTCGCGCGGCGCCACGATCAACGTCGCGTTGCCTGCGAGCCCCCACTCGGGACGAACCTCGGCCCAGTTCAAGGACCTCTCGATGACCGCTGCGCGGAGCTCGGTGTCCGAGAGCTCGCCGAGGCCGAGCTTCGGTGCGCGCTCGCGCCTCGCCGCGATGCTCGCGCGGTCGAGAGCCACCCGGAGGCTCATGAGGTCGGCGTGGTGCGTCTCGAGAATCGCTCTCTCGTCGAAGAGCGCGACCTCGTCCGTCGTCGTGTTGTGCAGGCCGGCCACGAACCGCGTCGTCTGCGGAATCTCGATGCCGCGTGCAAGGAGGGCGGCGCGAACGTCGGCCTCGTTGAGGAGCGCCGCAGCTGCCCGGGCGTTGACCTCACCCGTTTGTCCGCCGCACGCGCCGCAGTCGAGACCTGCGGCGTGCGGATTGTTTCGCGAGGTCGCGCCGTGCCCGACGAGGACGACGAGCCGCGCGAAGCCTTTGGTGAGGCTCATCGCGCGGAGCATCCCCTCGGCGAGCTGGCACCGCTCCTCGATGGAGAGCGGGGAGCCGTCGAGACGGCTGGTGAGCCGTGGCGTGCGCGCCCGATCCTCTTGCGGCATGAGCCCGGTGTGCTCGTGATACGCCGCCTGCCTGTTGCGGCCGAACGACTCACCGAAGATCGTCCCCGCGAAGAACAGGCCCATCGCATCCACGAACGCGAAGCTCGAGAGCGCGCTCGACTTGAACGCTTTCCAGGCGCTCGCCGCCTGCAGCCGCGACCGCCGCGTCTCTGCGATGGCGGGCGAGACACCTGTGTCGGTGACGCGATATTTGGGTGCGAACAGTCCGGGCAGCTGAGGCCTCGCGCCGTCGGCGGCGATCGGCGCGTACTCGATCGGCAAGCCGAAGAACCCCGCGCACGCGAGCGTCTGAACGCCGGCACCCTGCGCTTCGAGGGCGCGGCGAAACACCTCCGAGCGAACGTCGATGCAGAACGCCGCCTGCACCAGAGGGGTGGCTGGGCGCGTCGCCGCGAAGCCCTCGACGAGCTTCTTCTTCACCTGTGAGGACCAGGCGATCTCGACCGCCCTCTGCAGGAGCCAGTCGTCGGCACGCGCGATCTGCACCGCGCGATCGAACACCGGCCAACTGGCCATCGCCTGGTGCCACTCCACACGGAGCTCGGCACCGCCCGCGCGGAGGATGATCCACTCCCAGGCGAGGCGGATCGCGAGCAGCTCCAGGATGTGTTTGTCGTCTCGCCCCTCGAGCCTCGCCATCCAGCGCAGGTACGCACACCATGACGCCCAGCCGTTGATGTCGAGGAGGAGGGCGGAAAGGTAGCTCTCGAGCTCGCCGGCAGGGATTCCGAGATCGGCCGTGGCCACCGTGATGAGCTCTTCCGCGGTGCCCGGGAGCAACTTCGCCGCGGACATGTACTCCGACAGCCCCATGAAGAGCGCCGGGCCTCGATCGCCTTGGGCCTTGTCACGCCAGCTGGCGTAGAGGCCTCCCTTCTTGACGGGCCCGATCTGCGCTTGTCCTTCGCCGAAGTACGAGCCGCAGAAACGGCTCGCCCTCTCCACGATGAAGTCGCGCCAAGAGACTTCGAGCTCTTGCTGGCAGCGTGCGTCCATCACGTCCACGACCACGGGCCGTCGCGGAGGCATCGGCTCGGGGATCCAGAAGAGCGCGGTCAGGTGCTCCTCGGTGACGTTGGAGCCGCTCTCGGCGATGGCTTCACGCAGGTGCTCGGGGCGGAGGCGAACCTCACGCCACTCTTGTGCGTACCAAGCGCGCGGCATGAGCAGGCGCGCGCCCGAGAGTGAAGTGAGCTCGGCCGCTACCTGGGGAAGAGGCTTGTCGGTGCGTGACCAGAACGGGTTGACGGCGATGAAGCGATCGAGCGGCCACGTCGGTGCGATCAGCGCGCAAGCTCGCTCCGCGGCGCCGACCAGCTCGCCCAGCGGCGATGGTTGCACCAGCGTCGGATTGTCCGTCTCCGGATCGGCAACGAGCATAGTGGGAGGTCAAAAGATACGCGACTCTTGCGTCGGTCGAACGGTCGACGACGGGTTCCGCGCCGCGGGGCGCTCGAGCCGCGGCGGCCACAGGCGGAACGTCAAGCGCGTGAACCAGTCGTCGAGGTAGAGACCGCTCAAGAGGTGCGGTTGGATCAGGCGCGCGAGCCGGCCATTCGGAGCGGTCTGCAGAACCGTCTGCGCCAGGAACAGCAAGACGAGCCCGGCGACGACGATCATCCAGCGCTCCTTCGACTCGGCACCCGCCTCGGCCGGCGGAGAGATCACCTCGAAGAGCACGTGCCCTACGAAGTAGGCCACCGTCGCGCCTGCCGCGAAGAGCGCGGCGATGCCGAAGGCGCGCCTTCCTGCAGCGAGGGCGCGGGTGATCATCGGGACGAAGCTCAGGAGGAGCGCCAGCGCGAGCGCCGCGAGAGAGGGCGGCGCGTGAAGCGACGTGAGCGTGAAGGCCGCGTAGAACGGCGCAGCGACGACGCACAAGAGCGCGGCGGCGGCCATCAGGAAGAGGAACGATGGCCGCGCCGGTTTGACGAGCGACGCGCCCCGCCACGTCTCGACCACCGATCCCGACGTCAGGAACGAGTGCGCCTTGTAGAAGGAGTGCGCGAGCAGGTGAAGGAGCGCGAGGTGCCACACGCCGAGGCCGCACTGCACGAGCATGAAGCCCATCTGCGCGATCGTGGACCACGCGAGCACGACCTTGATGCTCTCGCGCGTCATCATGACGAGCGAGCCGACGAGGGCGGTGACCAGGCCGACGCCGAGCAAGACGTCCTGCGCGAGCGCGGCGTGGGCCATCAGCGGGCTGAGCCGAATCATCACGAAGCCGCCGATGTTCACGACGCCGGCGTGCAGGAGCGCCGAGACCGGCGTCGGCGCCTCCATCACTTGCAGGAGCCATCCGTGAAATGGCACCTGCGCCGTCTTGAGGAGCACGCCGAAGACGAGCAAGAGCGCCGCGAGATGCAGCGACGGCGAGAGGCCGGGGTTCGCTCGCGCAAAGGCGTTGAGCTCGTCGATCCTGAGCGTCCCGACGTCACCCGACATCACGGCGAGCGAGCCCACGAAGCAAAGGTCCGCGACCCGGCCGAGCAGAAACTTCTTGTGCGCGACGATCACGGCCTGGCGGCGGTTTCGATAGAAGATGAGGAGCTGGTGCAGAAAGATGCCCGCCGCGATCCAGCCGGCAACGACGATCCCGAGGTGGTTCGACGTGACGAGGACCGTGACCGAGGCGATCGTCGCCAGCATCGATCGCGCGTAGCGATCGAGGCCGCTCTCGCCGGCGAGGTAGGTCCGCGAGTAGCGGACCACGACGACGGCGAGCGAGCAGACGAGGAGAAGCATCGCGCTGGATGCGACGTCGAGCTGCACGAGCCCGCGGAGCCCCACTCCGAAGCTCGATTCATTCGGGTTCCAGCCGATGAGAGCAACGATCGCGCGCAATAGGACCGCCGCGACGGCGAGCCCCGCGGTCACCGACGTCACGAAGGAGGCGGCTCGAAAAGGCGCGCGCTGCGAGAGAAAGAGCGCCGCGATGGCGAGGACCGATGGAATGAGAGCAGCCAGAACGAACGGGAAAAGCAGAAAGACGTCACGGGCGGCTTGCATCAGGTCCGTCTGCGGAGGGTACGGCGGTTTTCGACATTCGCCGGTAGCATTCGTAGGGTGCGCGAGACCTCGTCCCTTGCCTGGCTTGCGTTGCTGCTTCTCCTCGCTGCATGCGGAGAGGCGGCGCCGCCGTCGCACACGGCTGCGGCTCGGACGAAGGCTCACGCCAGGACGGTGCCGACCGCGATAGCGGCTGTTCCCGACGTGCAGCCGGCGACGTCAGCTAGCTCGGCGGCAGCCCAGCCGGCTCGACGCAAGCCCGGTCCGGGGTGTGATGTACCGCTCGTCGAGCCGCTCGCGCCGGAGGTCGACCGAGGCACGAGCATGGGGCCGCTCGTGACGCTCGAGAAGACGGAGAGCGCATCCGTGGAGAAGCTGCGGCGATGGTTGGGCGCCGGCTACGCCGTGGACGACGACGGGACGAACGTGGTGATCACGACGACCGGCAGCCGAAGCATCGCGCGGTCCCCTGACGGCCAGTTCCTGGCCGTGGAGACGAAGGATGGAGCGGTAGCCGCGGTGAGCGCCAAGACCGGTCTTCGCTGGTCGATGCGCCCCTGGCTCACGACGTGGCACTCGAACGTCGGAGATGCTCCGGGGCGGCTCTGGTTCCAGTTCCCGGCGGGCGGAGACGCGATGCTGATCCGGTGTGAGGCCGACCACGGAATGCTCGGCGTCGAGAGCGAACGTCTCGTCGACCGCGCGACGGGACGGGTGCGTGCAGAGACGCCGACTCACATGCGACAGGATGCGAGTCTCGCCTTCAGCCCAGATGGCGGACAGCTCGCGGTGGCCTTCCGGATCAACTGGGAGACGGCACCCGTGCTCCACGTCTTCGAAACGAGCACGGGGAAGCGAACCGAGAGCAGCCTCAGGGGACCCCTCGCATGGAACGCAGCGGGCGAGCTCGGTCGCAGCTCCACGCCTTGCGGAGACGGTCAGTGAGCGCGAACGCTCACGATCGAGCCTCGCAGGCTACGATGCGCCTACCGAAGTCAGATCACGCCATGCCAGTCGCGCCCGTGGCGCTCGAACGCGGCGACGAGCGCGCTCACGGTCGATTCGGGCAGCGGCCCGTCGTCGATGGCTCGCACCGCGGCAGCAAGATTCTCGAGCTTCGTGGTGCCTACCAGCGCGCTCGTCACGCCTCGCTGAAAGGCGGCGAACCGAAGCGCGACCGCAGGCCACCCGCTCGGTCCCGGATCGAAGCCCATCGCGCGCATGCGGTCCCAGTAGATCGCCACATCGTGTCGCTCGGGTCGCTCTGCGAACCGCCATGGCGCGTTTCCGAGCGGACGCTTGCCGAGCACGCAAAAGCTCTGCTTCTCGGCCTCGGCCGCGAGCGCGATGTTTCGCTGATCGAACGGGCCGAGCGACAGCTCGAGCACGCTGAAGGTATCTCGGCGCGCAGCGGCCCACGCGAGCGCGTCACCTTCGCCGGAGTAGCCGATCAGCTGCACCTTGTCGGAAGCTCGAGCTTCGAGGAGCGCTTCCACGACCTCGCCTCGCTCGAGGATCGCTCGATCGCAGGAGTGCAGAAGAAAGCCGTCCAACCTGTCGCGTCGCAAACGAGCACGCGCCTCGTCGACGCCGCGCCGGATCGCTTCTCCCGTCCAATCGGGAACACCCTCGATCCCGTAGCCGCCCTTGGTGAAAACGACCGCGTCCGGGCTGCGACCCGCGAGCGCTCGACCCAACCGCTCTTCCGAAGCGCCGTAGCTGCGCGCCGTATCGAAGACCGTAACCCCGAGATCGAGCGCGCCGTGGACGATGCGCTCGGCCTCGCCCTCCGACATCGCTTCGCCCAACCCTCCGGCGCCGAGCCCGACGAGGCTGAACCTGGTGGAGCTGCTACGCATCGTGGTTGTCGTTGCCGGGGTGGGGCGGCCGCTGGGCTCCGAGGGATTGAATCGCTATTGGGTTTGCGGGGTACTCGACCGACATAGCAAGATCACCGAGCTGCGGCTGCGGTTCTCCTACACCTCGCGCGCTACCTCCGTTCGCGTGTCCTCGTTGTCGATGACGTTGGCTACGTTGGCTACTTCACGTCTCGTTCGCAGGGCAGGCGACCACCACGGCAAGCCTTGAACCCCAACGACTGGCACTTGCTGAGGTAGGTTTGCACGGCGTCGGGGCCCTCGAGCTCGTAGAACGTCCCCTTACAGTGCTTTTCATCCCCCAAGTTGCATTCCTCACGGCCGGTGGCGGGACTTGGCTCGACGCATGTTCCTTTCGCAGGGTCGCACCCCACGATGCCGCATAGCAGGAGCACCATCGCCGGCCTTCGAACCCAGCTCCGAGACGTCGATGTTGCGAGAGGAAGGACGGAATCCAGAAGGGTCGTCGTCATTCGCACGGACCTCCGTTGTATCGAGGGGCGACTCGTTCTCCCTCTTCGTCTCGAGCTAGGCGTGCGCTTCGACGGGGCGGATCCTAGCTCGGGGATCCGCTGATCGTCACCTCGGAACGCAGCCTCGCGTGCGAGCTCAGCACGTCCCCGCTCGGACGCTTCCCCGCTCGGAGGCAGTCCTCACGAGATGCGCGAGAACGAGCCGATTTTAGCGGAGGAGGAGAGATTCGAACTCCCGGTACCTTGCGGTACGGCGGTTTTCAAAACCGCTGCCTTAGACCACTCGGCCACTCCTCCGAACGGGCGGGAACCTAGCACCAACGCCGCGTAGGTTCAGCTCATGTATCGCCACCGTCGTCAGGCTCGGTCAGCCCCCCGCGTCGATGCCCCCGGACCTGTCATGTCTCGATGCGCGACGACCCCGACGACCACCACCCGCTCCGGCGGGGCGATGGTCGTGTGCGTCGCGTAAGCGTAGCCCGACAGACCAACCAGAACGCCCCGCCGGCCCGCCGCCGAGCGGGGCGTTCGCCTTTTCAGCGCGCTCTCCGATTCGACGGCTCGGCCCCGACCCGAACCGAAAACCGAAACGGAGACGACCATGGAACCCGACGATCATCGTGCGATTGCCAAGAGGCTCGACCTCTTTCATTTCCAAGAAGAAGCGCCAGGCATGGTGTTCTGGCACCCACGCGGCTTCTCGATCTTCCGCGAGCTCGAGGAGGCGAACCGGCGCTACGTGCGCGCGCACGGCTACGTCGAGGTGCGAAGCCCGCAGCTCATACGCCAACCGATCTGGGAACGGAGCGGGCACTGGGAGCACTTCAAAGAGAACATGTTCGTTCTCGAGGAAGACGAAGGCCGCGCGGCAGCCCTCAAGCCGGTGAGCTGTCCCGGACACCTCGAGATCGCGAGCAGGATGTCGCTCTCGTACCGTGACTTGCCGCTGCGGTTCGCCGAGCTCGGCGTCTGCCACCGCAACGAGCAGAGCGGCGCGCTCTCGGGGCTCTTTAGGCTGCGGCAGTTCGTGCAAGACGACGGGCACGTCCTCTGCGATCCCGATGACGTCGTCGACGAGGTCGCGCGCTTCTGCGCGAGCCTCGCGCCGTTCTACCGCGCGTTCGGCTTCGATCGGATCCGGGTGTCGCTCGCCGGACGCCCGGAGTCACGATTCGGAGAAGAGGAGATCTGGGACAAGGCCGAAGACGCGCTCGCGAACGCCGCAGGGCAAGCGGGTCTCGACTTCGATCTCGCTCCGGGTGGCGGCGCCTTCTACGGACCGAAGCTCGAGATCGCGCTCCTCGATAGCAGCGGCCGCCTCTGGCAGTGCGGGACGGTCCAGGTCGACTACTTCTTGCCGCGACGCTTCGGCGTGCACTACGCGGCCAGAGACGGTAGTCGGCGCGCGCCCGCGATGCTCCATCGCGCGCTCTACGGAAGCCTCGAGCGCTTCCTCGGCATCGTGATCGAGCATCATCGAGGACGAATGCCAGCGTGGCTGTCGCCGGAGCAGGTACGCGTCGTGCCGCTGCGATCCTCCGAGCACGAGCAAGCGCTCGCCCTCGCGCGCGAGCTCCGCGATCGCGGCATGCGCGTCGGCATCGACGACGGCAGCGAAGGGATCGCCAAGCGCGTCGCCCTCGCGCATGCGTCGGAGGTGCCGTTCGTCGCCGTCCTCGGCCCGCGCGAGGTCGCGTCGGGCAGCGCCGATCTGCGATCCCGCGAAGGACGCGAGGTCATGCCGCGCGGCGAGCTGGTGGCTCGGCTCGCCGCGGCCGTCGCTCCGCCCTGGTAGAGCCAGTGAGCGGCGCGGTCAGATGAACTGGAAACCGCAGCGGTAGTACGCGCCGGTCACGACCGGATCCTGCATCGACTTCTCGATCAGGATGACGAGGTTGTTCTCGAAGCCGGGATCGATGCCCGTGATGAAGAGGTTTTGCGCCGGGCTCTCCGTCGCGGTGTCCAGGATCGCGCCATTGGATCCCTGCATCACCGTGACGGTGAGCCCGCGCACGCCGGATCCCGCCCGCTCTGCGACGCAGGTGTAGTTGAACGACGAGCCTGCGACCGCGATGCGGAAGTGGTCCTGATCCGTTCCGACCAGATCGCCCTCGATGAAGTAGCTGCTCGTTCCTGGATAGATCGGGAGTACCTCGGCCGTCGCGAACAGGTCATTCGCGAGATCGGCAGTCTCCACCGGGTTGCCGCCGCCCACCGTGTGGATGACGAACTGAAACGGCGCCGACCCGGTCACGGCCCCGCCGCGCTGGACGCGGAAGAGCCTCTGCTGGCCGGCCGGGATCGGCGCAAAGAAGTCGGCGCGCCCGACGCCGACGCCTTCGTTCGTGAAGTCGTACCGAGCGATCACGTTCGAAGACGCCGGGTCGACGATCTCGACGACGCCGGGGTTCGTGCTGGCACCGCTCTCGTCCACGCCTCCAGGGGGTACGGTGAACGTGACGACGGAGCGTTGGTCCGGCGAGAGAGCGACGTCCGCCGGTACCTGGAACGAATACCCGTCGACGTCGGAGGCGCCGGCGAAGCTGCCAATCCCCACCGACGCGAAGTACGTCCCCGGGCTGGAGCTCGCGTACTCCATCGCCGTGGCGGTGGCCGCGGTGTCGTTCGGCTCGGGCCCCTCGGCGACCACGTTGTCGGCCACGGGATCCAGGCTGGCGATGACAAAACTGTAATCGAGATTGATGACCGAATCGAAGTAGAACGGGTCACACTGCCCCGCGAAGAGCGCACAGTATTCCTCGACCTTGATGTAGTAGGTGCCCGCGGCCGGCAGCAGCGTGAAGAGCTCGGGGTCCTGAGAGGTGCGCGGATACCGATCGTCGTTGCGCGCGATCAGGATCTCTTGGTCGTCGTAGACCGAGAGGACCAGATCCGGGTAGGTCGGGTCGAACGGATCGGTTTGCGGCTTGCAGCTGGCGCTGATGACCACCGGACCGCTCGTCGTGAACTGAAAGAAATCGACGTCGGTGTCCGGCGGATCGAGCTCTTGCGGCCCGGCCTCGAAGAACCCGCCCTGGTCGACGAGGACCTCTGCGGTGGCGAACGTATCGTTGCCGTCGCCCATCATCATGCCCGTCGAAGACGACGAGGCCGCTGTCGTTGCCGTGGTCGTCGACGCGGAGGCGGTCGTCGAGCCCGACGCAGATGACGATGATGTCATCGATGACGTGGTCGACGACGTCGGGCTGCCGGTCGACGACGTCGGATTGCCGCTCGTCGAAGTCGGGTTGCCGCTCGTCGAGCTGGCGCTCGTTCTCGCACCACCCTCGCCGCCGCCACCGGTGGATTCGCCGTCGTCTCCGCATCCCGATATCGCGACCGACGTGGCCACTACGCAAAGAAAGCCCCAAACCCCAACGAGCTTCGTTCGCCCCATGCGGGCGACCGTATCACGGCATCTCGGCGAGCTCGTCGAGAAGGGCGCCCTGAAGGGCGTGTGCCTCGGGCGACTGCTTGTGCGTTTCGACGAGGACGATCGCGTCGAGATCCTGCCGCGAGAGCTCGCCGCGCTCGAGCTTGCGAGCGACGAGCTGGCGGAACGAGGCGTCGTTCTCGTACGCCATCGACGCCCAGCCGCGGGCCATGCCGCCGCAGGCGTACTCCACCGGGACGAGCCCGAAGAGCATGCGCGATGTCGACCCGCCGCCGCTCCAGCGGTGCTCGTGCTCCGTCAGACCGAAGTCGCGAGCGTATTGCGACGGCTCGGCGTCGGAGTGCACGCGCGGCCAGACGGGAATCGAGGCGCGCCCGACACCGACGCGAAGCTCTCGCCATCCGCGACGGGAGAGACAGTCACGACACGTCTGGCCGCCCGCGACCTCGACGTTGAAGAGCGCGAACGTGGCGACGAGGCCCCAGGCTATCCATCGACCTCGTCGAGCCCCCCGGTGCGGCACCCCCCGAGACTACCTGAGACGCTGAGGCGCGGGCTTGACCAGGATGTCGATCGTGTCGAGCGCGGTGTCGATCAGCGTCGGGGGCGGCTTGCTCGTCGCGGTAGGAGGCGGGTGCCACTCGTTGGTGGAGCGCGCGCCGGTTCCGCCCCACTGGCCCGGCGCGCCCGGGGTGTAGCGTGGAGGCGGCGGCGCGCCGGACGAGCACCCGATAGCGAGGATGGTGAGCACAGAGAGCGCTACGAGCCTGTGTTTCACGACATATCCTTGGACGGAGCCGACCCCATCCCCGATGCAATCGGTCGGCCGGAGGCGCTCTCGAGGGCCTTGGGCGTTTGCGGGCGGGGCGCCGGCCAGCTACCCAAGAAAGAGTGCTCCTCGAGATTGCGCTCTTCGGCGGCGTTGCGGCGTTCGGCGTCGCCGGGGCGAAGGGCCTCGCGCGGTGGCGAACGCGCGGCCTCGAAGAGGATCTCGCAATCGCGCGTGGAGCCGTGAAGGACGCTCGTGCGGTCGCCGAGCGCAGGCTCTCGTCGCGCCCCTGGGCCGATCCGCTCGGGACGGCCGCGCTCCGTGCGCTGGTCGCCCAAGCCATTCCAGAAGGCGACGACGCCGGCTCCCGACTCATCCGCGTGCTGGTGGATCTCGACGAGGATGCGCCCTGGGCGGCGCTCACAGCCGCCGTGGTCATCGAGCCACCCGAGGGCGAGGCGTGGGGCCGATACAGGGCGTTCGTGTGTGCCCGGATCGGGATCGAGCAGGCGCGCCGGATCCCCGAGCATCCGGCTGTGCTCGCGCTCCACCGCGAGCTCGAAGGATCGGGTGACCTTCACACGCGGGCGTACGCCGCCTGGCTCCGCGCCGTGGCCCATAGCCCCGAGGTCCCCGAAGAGGACGAGGACGTCGTCATCCTCGCGCAGGCCAAGCGCATGGCGAGCGAGGTCGGCCCGTCGTGGCTCGTAGCCGAGATCGATCGCTTGTTCTCACGAGCCCGAAGGGTCACCGCAGCCACGGGCTACCGCGACGGCTGAGGCTCGGCCGGCTCAGCACTCCGACGGGTCGACGCACTCACCGACACGCTCCATCGCGTTGCCCTGCCCGATGGCGCACCACTCCGGGAGGTCGGGCGACAGACCTTCGGTCTCGTACATCGAATCACCGGCGCTCACCCAATACGGGTGGTCCAGCATGAAGTCGTACATTCCTTTGAACGTCGAGAACCCGTCGGGCCCTTCGAACGGCGGCTGAGAGTGCCCGCAGTTGTGGATGCACTCGAGGAAGAAGTGACCGTCGGTCGTGAGGTGGGTCTCGAGATCGTTGGACAGCGTCTCGAAGGACAAGAGGCCCTGACAAGTATCTGTATCGCCACCCCACAGCACGAGCCCCGGCAGGCGATGCTCGGGCGTAGCCCACGGCAGGATGACGCCACCGGTGCCTCCGGAGAGCGAGACGAACGACGCGAGGAGCGTGCTTCGGCGGTGAGCGAGCTGATCCGTCCAGAGCGCGCCCGCGCTGACACCGACGCTCGAGACGCACGCGGCGTCCTCGGAGAACTGCTCGAACACGCACGAGAGCATGTCCTCGAAGAACACGACCTCTTCGTCGATGCGCGCTGGCGTTTGCAGCGTGTCGACCGGCCAGGTGAACAGGACGTCGCCCTTCTTCTCCGGGATGACGGCGATGAAGTGCTGCGTGTCGGCGGCGAGCTGCACCTCGGCCCGGGTGAAGAAGTCGTCGGCGCTCCCGCCGAGCCAATGCCACATGAAGAAGACGGGGTAGCTCTGCGACTCGTCGTAGTCGGCCGGCAAGACGAGCATGAACTGGCGGTCCGCGCCACCCGACGGGATCGTGTTCATCCCCGCGGCGAGCGCCGGACACGTGCCGCCGCTGTACGCGGGCGCCGGCGCCGGATCCGGTGCGCCGGCCGGCTTCGGATCGCCGCAGCGACCGACGAAGGTCTGCATCATGCCCGTCGAGCTCGATGCGCTTGCGCTCGTCGCCGACGACGTGTCGCCGGTCGTCGCCGACGGACCACCGGTCGCCGACGTCACCGCGGGAGCGCCGCCGGCTCCGCCCGTGCCCGTCGCCGTCTCTCCCTCATCACACCCGCAAGCGAGGCTCGCCGCGAACGCCACCACCAAGACACGATCGGACAAGGCCATAAGGAGCCTCCGACCGGCGAGACTACCACTCATCGGAGGACGAGGGCACCCAGCGCCCCTTGAACGAAGAGCGCGAGGATCGCGGCGGCCGCCGACCGAAGCCTCCCGGCCTCGAGGTGGATTCGCGCCTGACGCGATGCGACGACGGCGATGACGATGGGCGCGAGCGGCGCGTAGAGGCGCATCGCCTTGGCCAGCGATCCGTGGCCGAGCACGAGGAACACGACGAGGTCGGGGATCACGAAGAGGATGAGCAGCGGCCACGCGTACACCGGCGCGAACCAGCGAAACATGTCCGCCTGGCGAACCGTGATCGACGGCGCTGCGACGACATAGACGACGTACGAGAAGACGAACGCGAGGATCGCCAGGAGCGGTCCCACGAAGAAGGTCTGCGCGAGGTAGTAGCTCTTCGGATCGATCGGCAAGAAGATCGCGCGCGGCACGACCTCTGCGCGGTAGAGCAGGAACGAAAAGACGGCGTACACGACGCCGAGCGACACCAGGGCAACGAGAGGCGATCGGATCAGGGCTCGCACGTCGCGCCGATGGTAGCGCGACGACAGGCGCGATCGGTTCGATCGCTTTCGAGGGCCGTTCTCGGGGCGTACGCTGACTGGCGAAGTCATGGAAGCCGAAGACAGAAGCGGAGTTCGTTGGGCCATCGACGACGACGAAGCTCGCTTCAGCGACGTCGATCTCGGCTCACCCGATCCCGTCAAGGCACTCTTGGTGGGGCGTTATGCCCTCGTCGAGCCAATCGGCCACGGTGGAACGAGCACCGTCTGGCGAGCGCGCGACGAGCGTGAAGGTACCGACGTCGCCGTCAAGCTCATGGCGCAGGATCCCCAGCGCGAAGCCCGCCTCGTCGAACGCTTCCGGCGGGAGGTCGAGCTCGCCGCGCAGCTCGAAGGCGACGCGTACGTCAGGATCAGGGACAGCGGCGTCGAAGACGGGCGCGCCTTCTTGGTGATGGATCTGCTCGAGGGCGAGAGCCTCCAGGATCGGCTCGGCCACGTGCGCAGGTTCTCGGCCCGTCAAGCCGTCGATCTCTCGCAAGGCCTCCGCGACGGTCTGTCGCGCGCGCACGCGCTCGAGATCGTGCACCGCGACATCAAGCCGGGAAACATCTTCTACGCGCGCGTTCGAGACGAGGCGGCGAACGACGAGCACGAGGTCATCAAGATCCTCGACTTCGGGATCGCAAAAGACCTCTGGGCGGGCGCGCGGCTGACCAAGACCGGCTCGTTCCTCGGCACATCCCAATACATGAGCCCCGAGCAGTTCAAGTCCGGCAAGGACGTCGACGCGCGCGCGGATCTCTGGTCGGTCGCCGTCGTGCTCTACAGAGTTCTGACCGGATGCCTCCCCTTCATCGGGCCGGGGATCCAGCTCGCCATGCGCGTCGCCGAAGGAAAGTTCGAGCCTCCGACGAAGCTGTTGAACCGCGCGCCGCCGGATCTCGACCGGTTCTTCGAACGGGCGCTGGCGGTCCGGCCGGAGGAGCGCTTCGCGACGATCGAAGAGCTCCACGACGCCTTCTCGATCGCGCTCCGCGGTATGGGCTCGCAGGCTCCGTCGCTCCGGCCGCGGCCGCTGAGCCCTTCGCTGCCGCCCGCGACCGCCGTGGGCCCGGCCGGGTACGACGTCTACGCGGCGCTCGCCTCGGGGGGCGGAGAACAGGGCGGCGACACGCCGTCGCAGGAAGAGATCCCTACCGCCGAGATGCCCGCCCCCGGTATCTCCAGGATCGACGAGCGCTCGCCCTGGATCGCCCGCCGCGCGCCGGAGGATCCCCAGCCCGTGGCGGCGACTTGGAAGGGTTGGTCGGCGCTCACCGCCGGGCTCGGCCTCTTCATCGTCCTGCTCCTCGTCAGTCTCACCGTCCTCGTCTCCCGTTGACGCCGCGGAGCGCGCGCGCTGCCATCAGCGGGTGATCCTGCGCCGCTCGATCTTCGCCGTCGTCGTCACCTCGCTCGCCGTCGCGACGGCATCGTGTGAAGAGGAAGAGGTCGCGCCCTCGACGGGGACGAGGGTCATCTACGGTAGCCCGCTCGAGACGGCGCTCGTGCCCTTCCCCTCCGATCGGTTCACCGTCGACGATCCGAGCGCGGCGACCGGGCTCCGTGTCGCGGTCTCTCCGCAGACGTCGGGTGACACGTTCGTCGCGGGTTATCCGCTCGTGACCCAGCGCCTCAACGAGCTCGACGGCTTCTCCACCACGGGGGGCATCGCCGTCGCCTTCGAGGGTCCGATCGACGGCGCCGCCTTCGCAGGCGACCAGGGCGGCATTGCCTTCGATGCGCTCGATCCCGCCAGCTTCACGACCAGGGACTCGCCGATCGTGCTGGTCGACGTCGATCCCGCCTCGCCCGAGGTAGGCCGGCCGGTCGGCCTCCTCCCTCGGTATTTCGCCCAAGCGAAGGACGACATCTACCTCGAGGACGAGTACTCGATCGTCGCACGACCCGTCGTGCCGCTCGCGCCCGGCCGGCGGTACCTCTTCGCCGTGACGAAGAAGCTCCTGGCCGCCGATGGTCGGCCCGTCGAGCGCTCACCCGCCGCGCAGGCCCTCTTGACGGAAGATCCGGCCGACGCCTACGCCCGGAAGGTTCACGACGGCCTCGCCATCGTCGAGGGGAGCCTCGGCTTGCGTCATGACGATATCGTCATTGCATCGGCGTTCACGACGACGTCACAGATGAGCGAGCTGGAGCGCGCCGCCGAAGCGCTCCGGGCGACCGATCCACCCGAGGCGACCGCGCCGTGGACCGTCGAGAGCACCTCGGACTCCGACGCTCGGGTCCGCTTCCGCGGGCGCTTCCGTTCGCCCGAGATGCGCTCTTCCGCGGGCACCTTCGTCGTGCAGGGCGGCGTCCCCGCCCCGCAGAACCCCAATCAAGACCTCGAGGTCTTCGTCGCCTTCAGCGATCGCAACGTGAGCGGCCCGCGTCCGGTCGTCATCTACCAGCACGGCCTCGGCGGCGACAAAGACGGATCGTGGGGCGCGGCCGAGCGTCTCTCGGAGCTGGGCGTCGCGGTCGTCTCGATCGATTCGCCCGAGCACGGGAGCCGCGGGGCCGGAGCGCAGGGTCAGCTCGAGAGCGTCTTCGCCTTCTTCGGCGTCAGCATCATCGGAACGGACCAATACGAGTTCGATCTCGGCAAAGCGCGCGACAACTTCCGCCAGATGACCGTCGATCAGATCGAGCTCGTGCGCTTCCTGTCCGAAGGCTCGCTGGATCTCTTGCCCGTCGGCGCTCCGGACGGCGTGCCGGACATCGACCCCACCCAGATCCTCTACATCGGCCACTCTTTCGGATCGGTGCAGGGTCCCGCGGTCTTCGCGCTCGCGCCGGAGATCCGGCACGCGACCTGGAACGTGGGCGGCGACGGGCTGATGCTCATCATGGAGGATTCGGTCCTCTTCGGTCTGCTCGTCGACACCATCGCGCCTTTCGGAACGACGCCCGGTCAGCTCGCTCGCTTCTTCGCCGCGACGCAGGCGATCATCGATCCGGGCGATCCGCTCAACTTCGCGCCGCGCTGCCTCTTCGATCCTCCGCCCGGGGCTGGAAGGCGCTCGATCCTCCTGCAAGAGGTGATCGACGACGGCATCGTCCCCAACACGAGCACCGAGGCGCTCGCGCGCGCGGCTCGTCTCACGCTCATGGATCCGGTGCGCGGCGTACCTGGCCTGGTCCCGTCGTCCGGTCCCCTCACCGGGAACGGGCCGGGCGGCTCCACCGCCGTCCTCACCCAGTTCGCGACGATGCACGGCGGCGAGCCCGCGACCCACGGCGAGCTCTACTTCGCCCCCGAGGGTCGCGACCAATACGTCGAGTTCTTTCGCTCGGCGCTCGAAGCCGGCGTGGGCACGGTCGTCGCGCCGCCCTGATCAGCTCTCGCCGCCTTCTTCTTCGTCTCCGCCGTCGCCTTGGACGTCGCCGAGGCTCGACACACGGAACTTGTGGTCGCGCCTCGTGCCCTCGACGGTCACCTGGATCGTGTCGTCGTCGATGCGCTCGAAGCGCATCGTGATCGTCTTGTCCTTCGGCGTCGTCAGCACGTACGACCCCGTCTCGGGAACCGGATCGATCCATCGCCAGCCGACGCCGTCGATTTGAAGGTCCCAAGTGCCACGATCGCCCTTCCACTCGCGGCTTCCGTCCGTCTGGATGCCGTTGACCCAAGCGCCGTCGAGCGGTGTCTGCATCCGATCGCCGCTGCCCGTCGCCGTCTTCCCGTCACGAAGGCGCGTCCAGGTCAGCTCGTGCACGACGTGGCGCGACTTGTCGTCGAGGTCCCAGGTAACGGTCGCGGTGCCGTCCACCTCGACGCGCCCGTTCGAGATGTCCTGCCACTCGTGATTCACCTCGATGCTGCCTTCGGTCTTCACGAAGCTGATGATGTGGGTGCCGCTGAAGGTGCGGCCGCGCCAGAGGCACGCGCCCTCGTGGGCGCCGTACTCGACGGTGACCATCGTCCCTTCACGGGTCACCTCGGCGCACGGCATCTGGCTCGCGATGAAGTCGCGGACCTCGGTCGCCGCGGCCTCGGCCGCTTGTCCCAACGTGAAGCTCGTCGACAGCTCGACCGAGCCCTCGACGAGCGACGTCGCTTCGCTCGCCAGCGCCGCCTCGGTCACCGCCTCTTTCGCCTCTCCGTACGAGAGCTCCCCCTCGGGGCAACCGGTCACGAGCAGTGCGGCGGGGGTCAAAGCCAGAAGCCAAAGTCGCGCTTGCACGATGTCATCCTCCTCTTGGTTCGGAGGGGATGACCCCTGGCACGGGGCCGACGTCAAAGCGGCGCGGCGTCGAGAACCTGCCCCGCTGGCTACGCCGCTGGTACGTCGGGCGGAACGTCAGAGATGATTCAAGCGGGCACGCTAGCCTGTTGTTTGCGCCTGCCCCGACGAACCGAGAAGACGACCAGGACGACGAGGGTCGGGATCGTCGCTAGCCCTGCGAATATCCACGGGACGATGCTCTCTGCATTGCCTCGCCGCTTCGCGAGGAGGTCGGCGGCTGTGCCGGGGCGCACCTCGACGTGGCCGAGGGCCCGACTAGGACCGACGCGCAAGGTGCCGGCGTTCTCCTCGAGGTGGCCGACCACGACCACGGGTGAGCCGGCCTGCACGAGGTACTCCGTGACGCTCAGTTGTGCTGACGCGCTGCTGTGAAGCCGTTCGCGCGCGCTCGCGAGCTCCGCTTCGGAAATCTGGAGCCTCGGCGGGATCTCCGTCAAGCCCTCCTCGACGTCGGCATCGAAGCCAGTCAGCGCATCCGCCGGCACCTCGACCCGCGTACCCTCAGCTGTTACCAAGACGAGCGACTCCGGTCCGGAGCGACGAGTCGCTACGCGCGCGGACGAGTACTGCCGCTTGTTGTGGATGTCGTAGTACGCACCACCAATGGTGACGACCGTCTTCGCGGCGATGCAGTCCTTCTCGGAGAACGCCGCTCGCACCGTCGGTCCAGGAGCGACGGTGGTATCGAGGATGACGTCCTTACCGGCTTCGGGAGTGCGTGACATCGTGGCGAGGGCTGTCGCCGCCGCGTGGTCTTCGCGTGCCGACTTGAACGACTGCCAGCTCGCGTTCGCCCAGACGAGGGTCCAGGCGATCGGTGCGACGATCGTGAAGAGGCTCTTGAAGAGCAGCACCCCGATGTCGCGTTTTTCCGGCACGTCCTATGGCTTACCGAAGCGGGTGGGCTCGTTCAAGTGTTCACGCGCGCTCGGGCCTGACGCCTCCTCGTTCGAAGAGCCGCCGCAAGATCTCGCGACTTTCACGGTCCTCGAGCAGATCCTCCCACCCGTACGCGCGGAGGACGGCCTCATCGAGGGCGTGCTTGGCCTCGATCACCTTCTTCGTGACGCCGTCGACATCGCCCTTCGCGATGCGACCCAAGAAGGCGGTTATCCCGATCCCGAGCTCACGAAGGGCTCGCGCGCGCGCTTCGTGGAACGCACCCCCGACAGCCCGCAGCTCCGCGTGCGCCTCGAGCGCCTCGAAGCTCGGTGTCGGAAGCGGGAGCGTCTCGAAGACGTCGGAAGGCGTGTAGCGGATCCCGTCGCCGAGGGTCGAAGCGAACAGGCGCGTCCACGCATCGTGAAGCCGGCTCGAGAGGAGCGCGAGCACCGCCGGGGAGGCGGACGCCACGACGACCAGCTGATCCGAGCAGACGAAATGCGCGGGCAGGAACGCGGCGACGACGTTCGACGTCATGCGCGGAAGGACGATCACCCGATCGAGGCCACGCTTCTTCTCTTCGAGCTCCGGCCTTCGGTTCGCGAACCTCCACCAGGTGCGGGCATGGACCTTGTCGGCCTGCGTCGCAGCGCGTGCCTCGCGGAAGGGCCGCACCTTGCGCTCCACGATCTCGAAGAGCTCCGGAAAGCACGCTCGTGCCTCGGCTTCGGTGCGATCGCCGAAATGGATCACCCACCGGTGCGGGCGCTGCTCTGGATCGCCGAGCACCTCTTCGCCGCCGAGGAACGGACGGACGACCTCTGCCGACTCGGGCCGGCGCTCGAGGATCGACCGCATCACGGCGAGCGGCGTGGCGTCGGCGGCGCGGTCATCGAAGATGAAGCCCTTGCCGCGAAGGAAGCACCCGATGAACGCCCGGTCCCGATTTTCGGCGAAGCGCTCGGGATCGCTCCGTCGATCGTGCTCGGACAAGAACGCGTCGATCGTCGGAACCTCGCGGCCGTCGAGGCTCCGCGGTCCCGACACGTCACCACGCCGGATCCACAAGAGGCTCACCACGACGCCCGCGACGCCGGGCCAGGGGACGCGGCGCTCGGCGGCGAAGATCGTCCCGCCGCGACGAAGGACCTCTGCCAGCCCGCCTTCGCGCGTGTCGCCTTGCGCGATCGTATTGGTCACGACGAAGGCGATCACGCCGCCCGCTCGCAGCCGATCGAAGCCGAGCCGCAAGAAGTGTGCGGCGAGATCGGTGTTCTTGTTCGCGGGCGGGTGCAGATTGGCCAATGCCTCGGCATAGGCGTCGCCGTGGACGGTTCGGATGCGCTTGCCGCCGAGGAAGGGCGGGTTGCCGATCACGAGATCGAATGCTTCGTCCCGAAATGGCGAATCGAAGAGCGCGTCGCCGACGACCAACGTCGCGTCGAACGCTGCCGGATCCAGCGACGCATCGCCAACGGCGGCCAAGAGGCTCTCGCGCGCTGCGAGGGCCGCGGCAGGATCCTTGTCGACGCCGCGCAGGCACAGCAGGGCGACCTTCTTTCGAGTATCGGGTGTGTCCGGAAGACCGGAGCGCGCGACGATTTGACGGAGCGCCTCGCAAAGGAACGCGCCGGCGCCCATCGCCGGATCGAGCACGCGGATGGACGCGGCGGCTCTCTCGCGGAGGTCGAGCGCGTCGAGCGCTCTCGCCACGACGCGCTCGGTGATCGCACGAGGCGTGAAATGCGTCCCCTGCGCGCGGCGAACCCCTCTGTCGAGGCCCGCCTCGTAGGCCGCACCGATGATTTCATCGGGGAGCGCATCCGGGTTTTCCGAGGCGACCGAACGCATGAGGCCGGGCTATCCTAACGACTTGCGCTCTTCCCTTTCCAATCTTCGCATCCTCCTGCTCGTCGGCGCGGCCGGCTGCACGGCGTTCAGCGGCGACGCAGAAGATCTGTTGAAGCAGAGCCCGGGTGGGGGCGGCGGCGCAGCTCCCGCGACGACGACGACCGCCTCGAGCACGGCGATGTCATCGTCGTCGGCAGGCGGAGACGGCGGCGCCGGGGGCGGCAATCCGGACGCTTGCGATGGTCCGCCCAACGGGATCTGCAACTATCAGCTCGAAGGCTGCATGTGCCCCGATTGCAGCGACACCGCTGCCTGCCAGCCCGGCCAATGCGAGATCGACGGCATCTGCGACGCCGTCAACGACTCGTGCACGTGCTCCGACTGCGACACGGCGTCGTACTGCTCGCCGCAGGGCTGCACCAACGACGGCATGTGCACGCCGTTCACCGAGGGATGCATCTGCCCGGACTGCTTCGCCTACCCCGATTGCGAGGACAACATCGCCGCGTGCGCGAACGGCACGCCCAACGGGACATGCGAGGTCGCAGCGATGACCGAAGGTTGCTTGTGCCCCGATTGCCTCGGCAACGTCGGCTGTGCGCCCTGCGACATGGATGGCGAGTGCACGGTCAGCGAGGGCTGCGACTGCGCCGAGTGCGCGACGCTCGACGTCTGCATGACCTGCGAGACCGACGGGCAGTGCTATCTGCCGACGGAAGGGTGCGCCTGCCCCGACTGCAACATGTGCATGTGACGCGCGCCGAGCGGCGCGGTTACTGCTGATATGGGTTCTTGCGGAGCCCGTCGCCTTTGGGCTCGCCTTCGTCGCGCGGCGGCTGCACCGGTCGCGGCCGCTGGCCACCGGGGGCAGCTACCGGAGGCTTGGCTGCGCCCACCGCAGGCGCGGCGCTCGCCGAAGCGTCGGCGGCAACGGCCGCTCCGATCCTGACGGCTGTGTCATCGGTCGGCGTAACCGTGCGCTTCTCCACGGTGCCGCCCTCGAAGTGGATCTCGACCTCGACCGGCTTGTCGCCCTTCGGCAAATGGAACGTCGCACCCTCGGCGCTGAACGTGACGTTGGCCACACCCTCGCCGCGCACCACGCTGATCGGGGCGGACGCGAAGACCTGGATGTTCACCTGCGGGACGTTGACCGCAGCAGAGGCCGCCGACGTCGTGGTCACATCCGTCGCGTTCGCCGCTGCGACCGCTGTCGGAGCGGGCTTTTGCAGACGGAGGTACGCGACGGCGCCCAGCCCGACGCCACCGCCGGCCGCGAGAACGGCGAGGAAGACGCCGACGAGCGCGCTCGATTTCCGTGGCTGCGCCTGCGAAGCCGGGCCGAGGATCGCCGCGTGCGACGTGATCGGCGTGCCTTGCACGAGCGGGTGCGTCCCCGATCGCACGGCCGCCGGGCGACGGCCCGCGAGCACGTCCTGGAGCTGGCGCCGCCTCGCCGTGATGCGCTCGCCGGCGAGCTGCCGCACGACGTTTGCGACGTCGGCTGCCGACGCGAGCTCGCGAGCCTCCCAAGCCCAGCGCTCGAGCGCGGCAGCGAACGCGGCAGCGCTGGGGAAGCGGTGATCGGGATGCTTTGCGAGCGCTTGCGCCACGATCGCTTCGAGCGGCGCCGGCGTCGTCGGGTCGACGCGCGAGAGCGGCATGATCTCGGCGTCGCCGGCGGCGCGAAGGAGCTCGAGATCGTTGTCGCCTTTGTAGGCACGATCGCCCGAGAGCATCTCCCACAGGACGATGCCCATCGAAAAGACGTCCGCGCGGCGGTCGACATGATGGCCGCGCGCCTGCTCGGGCGGCATGTAGCGGAGCTTGCCCTTGAGCTCGCCGGTGGCGGTGTGGACCATGCGCTGGAGAGCGCGCGCGATGCCGAAGTCGGTGATGCGCACCGCACCGTCGACGCCGACCAGGATGTTCTGCGGGCTCACGTCGCGGTGCACGACCAGGAGCGGCGTACCGTCCATGCCGTGGAGCTCGTGCGCCGCGTGTAGGCCCGCGAGCGTGTCGATGGCCAGGCGCAGCGCGACGGGGCGCGGCAGCTTGAGGCCGCGGTTGCGTGCCTCCGTCATCAAGGTGCCCGCCGACGTCCCGTCGATGAGATCCATCACGATGAGGTGCTCGCCGCCCTCTTCGTAGACGTCGACGACGTTCACGACGTTGGGGTGATGAATGAGCGACGCGATCCGTGCCTCTTCGTGGAACGCGAGCGTGAACTCGTGGCTCTGCGAGAGGTGCGGGTGCATGCGCTTGATCGCGACGAGCCGCTCGAAGCCGGCCGCGCCGCGCTGGCGCCCCACGTACACGCTGCCCATGCCGCCCGACGCGAGCTCGAGCAAGAGCTCGTACCGCCCGACCGATTGCACCTCTGCATAGGTTCGGAGCGGCGTGTTGCCGCCCCAGCCGTAGCTCTGCGGCACGCCCTGCGATCCCGGCCCCGAGCCCGGAGGGGCCGGCGGGAACGGAGGCTGAGGAGGGAAGCCCACTAGAAGCTCCCTTCGATCCCGAACGAGCCCGGACGGACGACGAACGCAGCCTTTGCCTCGTCGTCGATGCTCCACTCGGTGAAGATCGCGACGATGCCGGTCGCTGCGCCGAACGCAGCGGTGAGGCCGATGAAGACGTTGGTCCTGATCTCTTTCGAGAGACCTTCGTCGTAGCCCTTTTGCGTCGGGTTCGTCTCGAAGTCGTTGAGCGCCGAGTTCGTGTCCATCCCGCTCCACACGAGGACCGAGCCGAACGCGAGCGTCAGGCCGAGACCGGTGAAGAAGACGGGGATCGGGATCGGGTTCTTCTCTTCGGGGGCCGCGCTGGCGCCCGCGCCTGCTTGTCCCTTGCCCGAATCGCCCGGGTCTTGCTTCGGCTCTCCGGCGCCGGCGGGCGCGCCGGCTCCGGTCGGCTCGAGCAGGACGGTCGCGCGTGCGCCGGCGACGACGCTCACGCGCTTCTCGACCTCTTTGCCGTCGAAGGTCGCGACGATCACGTGATCACCGGGATCGACGAACACCTCGCCGAGCGCGGCGGGGAACTGGTCGATGAAGATTTGCTTCGCATCCCCCTTCGCAACCAGCTCGATACGTCCGAGCTTCGGGGTCAGATCCGCGAGGCGCTTCTTGGCATCGGACGACTGCTTCGCGTCCGGGAACTCCGCGATGAGACGCTGGCAGTGCTGCGCTGCGACGCGAAGATCGCCCGCCTTTCTCCGCGCATCGATCGCGTTGAGGAGCGCATCGGGGTGGGGCGCGAGCTGGTACGCCTCTTCGAAAGCTGCCGCTGCCGCGGCGTACTCGTGCGACGCGTACGCCTTCTCGCCCTCCTTGAACTTCTTCGCCGCGGAGGCCTGATCCTCCTTCGAAGGCGAAGGACGCGCGTCGGCCTCACCCGCCGACGCGACCGCCGGAAGCGCAAGGAACGCCAGCGTGGCGAGGAGCCAAGCGGCCCGCATGGATAGCCCTCAGGGTACGAGCAAACGGTCGATGTGACCAAGATGCCCAAGAGAAAGAGCCTGGTGGGTGCGAAACCCACCAGGCTCTCGGTTGCCGGCCCGGTACACGCGGTCAGCAGTATGCGCGCCACGCCTCGGGAATCTCGCCGATCCCCGCGCGCAGGCGGGGGCGGTCGGGAAGCGAGGTGGGGCGAACGGGGCGCTTCATCAGCGCCATGCTCGCCTCCTCGGGCGTGCGGCCAGCCTTGCGCTGGTTGCACGGGTAGCACGAGGTCACGACGTTCTCCCACGAGGTCGAGCCGCCGCGCGAGCGGGGCATGACGTGATCGAGGTTGAGCGAACGCGCGTCGAACA
>JBGTSH010000038.1:0-46494 GCA_041940405.1 Polyangiaceae bacterium | reverse complement strand
GAGACCTGCCGGGCGGCGCGATACACGAATGTCATCAAGATGTTCAGAGCCTCAGGGGGGCGCAGTGTAAGCCGCCGTCCTGCATGGCGGTCTGTTTCAACTCAAGCTCGTGGCGCACAAGGGTCATTCGTCGTCACCGCCCAGCACGGAGCCCAGCAGCCCCCCACCGGCAAAACCACCCAGCATGGAGCCCTCCTCACGCGAACCGCCACGCTGAGGTGCCGCGGCAAAGATGCGCGAAGCCAGGCGCGAGAACGGCAGGCTCTGCAGCCACACCTCGCCCGGGCCAGTAAGCTTGGCCAGGAACAGGCCTTCACCACCGAACAGTGCCGTCTTGATCTTGCCGACGTACTGGATCTCGAAGTTGACGCTGGGCGTGTAGGCGACCACGCAGCCGGTGTCGACCATCAGCGAGCGCACCCGCCTACAGGGACTCGAGGTCCCCATCTTCCGCTGCCCGCCCCGGTGGCCGCGCTCGGTGCCGCCCGCAGGATCTCCGCGCGAGGTGGCCGCGCTCGGTGTCGCCCCTCCCCACCACGCCGGACCCAATGACCGCCGGATGCTGCCCGAGCGCGAGCACGCCATCCGGAACGACGGCCAGCTGGGTCACGCGTTGATCCGCGACGGGAGCTCCACCGCCTGCCGCCGACTCTTCGCCGAACTGGACCACCCACTCTACGGACCCCGGGGAGTCGCTGGTGCAGGTCGGAGGCATGCCGCCGCCACCACCTTGCCCACCACCACCCGGACCCGAGGTCGCCGATACGCTGGTGGCGGTCGAGCCCGCACCACCTGCGCCGGCGCCGCCATCGATCTTCTGCGCCTCGCCGAGGATGCAGGCCGTCAGCAGGCCCGAAGCCACGAGCGCCGTCCAGAGCCCGAGGGTGCGCATCGTCAGAAGCTCCCCGTGATCGCTGCGCCGCCCGGCCCGACCCGGAAGCCGACGTTGGCTTGCGGGGTCGTCGTCTCGGCGACGACGATCAGCACGGTACCCGCTGCGGCGAGGCCGACGCCGAGCCAGAGCGAGATCGTCGAGCCGAGACGGAGGTCGTTGTACGCGTCCGCGTCCTCGTGAAAGGCGGGTCTGCACGCGAGCTCTGCTCCGCACGAATCCTGAAGCTCCGACTCCTTGGACATCGCGAGCCCACCGGTCACGCCGAACGCGACGAGCGATGCGCCGCCTGCTGCGAGCGTCACGATCCCGGCGATTCGAAGCGCGTCCTGCGTCTCGGTCGATGCTCCGCCTTCGGCGCTCGCTTCGTACGGCCCCACGTCGAGCGTCACCTCTTCGGTTTTGCCTTCGGCGATCTCGAACGTCGCCGACTTGGTCTTCGAGCCGCGCTTCGCGACGACCTCATGGCGACCGGGATCGATGCTCCGCCCCGCGCCGAGCAGCGCAGGCGGCACCGGCTTGCCGTCGATCGTCACCGACACAGGGCCCTCGGGCGGCTCGATCCGGATCGTCACGGTCGGCACGCGAGGCTCGAGCTCTTCGAGCTCGGCGCGAGCCTGCTCGACCGCCTCGACGTGTTGCGGGAGCGCTTCCGCGGGGAGGGTCACCCGGGTCACTTGCACGTACTTCTCGGTCGCCTCGACCAGGCGCCCGAGCTTCACGAGACAACGTGCGATGCGAACGCCGAGCGTCGGGACACTGACGAGAGCCTCGGCCCGCTGGTAGCGATCGAGCGCTCCGGCGAAGTCGCCGGCCGCGAAGAGCTTGTTGCCCTCCTCGCCGAGCTTGCGCGCCGAGTTGCGCGTCTCTTCATCGATGGGCGCGGGCTGCTGCGCGAGCGCGTCCGCCGGCAGCATTGCCGTCGTCGCGCCGAGGAGCGCGAAAGCCGAGACCACCCAGAAGCGCATGACCGAGCCCGTGTATCAGATTCCGAGATCGTCCGGATCGTACGCTCTCGGCTTCGTTCCTGTCGCGGAAGAAGGAGGCGTCTTGGCTGCGGAGGACGACGGTGCGGGAGTCGGAGGGCTCGTGCGTCTGTTCGTCGGCTTCGAGGTAGCAGCTGGCGCGTCTGCTGACGGCGCGGTCGCGACGACGGTCGGAGACGGCATCGCGATCGGCGGCTCTACGCCTGCCGGATTCGAATCGTCGGGGCTCGACGTAGGAGCGGGCGGATCCGGCGGAGGCGCAACCGGACCGGGCCCCGCAGCCGTCGCGCTCGAAGGACCCGAGAGCCGATCGTAAAAGACCCAGCCCAGCGCGAACATCGCGGCGACCGAAGCCACGAGCGCGAGAACGAGCGGAAGGATCCCCGACTTGGTCTGCGGATGGCGGGTCGACCACTCGGTTCGTGTCTGCACCGTGAGCGCTCGACGTACCGACGCAGGCGTCTCGCGCCCGGTGTTCGTCGTCGTCGCTCCGACGCCGAGCGTGCGTGCGGCAAAATCGGTGTCCGCGCTGGCGTACGGCCGGAGCGCTTCGGCGAGCTCGACCGCAGAGGAGAACCTGCTCGTGCGGTCGCGCTCGAGGCACTTCTGAAGGATCTTCTCGAGCGCTTCGGGGACGTCGGGCCGGACCGTGCGGATCGGAGGGAGCGGCTCTTCTCGAATCTTCGCGAACACGTCGCCGAGCGTCTCGCCGTGAAAGGCTTGAGCGCCCGAGAGAAGCTCGTACAGGATGACGCCGATCGACCAGAGGTCGGTGCGGGCATCGACGTTCTTGCTGCTCCGCACCTGCTCCGGCGACATGTACCCCGGCGAGCCGAGCATGCTGCGCGTCGTCGTCAGGTTGATCGCGGGCGCGCCGAGCTCGCTCTCGAGCTTGGAGATCCCGAAATCGAGGACCTTTACGCGCGACCGATCGCCGGTGCGCGAGAGGAAGAGGTTCGACGGCTTCAGATCGCGGTGGACGATGCCGTGTGCGTGCGCCTCTGCCAGCGCCTCGAGCGCTTGAAGGACGTACCCGACCGCTTGGTGCACCGGGAGCGGGCCGCGACGCTCGGCGATCTGCTCGAGGTCCTCTCCCTGGAGGAGCTCCATCGCGAGGTACGGCGTGCCGTCCTCGATCTTGCCGATGTCGAAGACCTTGGCGACGTGCTCCGACCCGAGGCTGGCGGCGGCCCGCGCCTCTCGCAGGAAGCGCTCCACCGCCTCGGGCACCTTCGCCTGCTCTTTGAGGAGCACCTTGAGCGCGACGCGCATCGAGAGGTCGTCGTGGACCGCCTCGTACACCTCACCCATGCCGCCGGTCGCCATCGGTCGGACGACGCGGTACTTCCCCGCGACGCGCGCGCCGACGATGAGGGTCCCCTCGGAGCTCATCCGGGGGTCCATCGTAGCGGACGGCTCGGGCGTGTGCACTTCAGCGGCTCCCAAAGAACTTCAACCTCTGGCTCTCCGACAACGCCGATTAGGGCTCCGAGCTTTCGCTTTGTTTCCGGTAGGGCCCGCATCCAGACGCGCAAGCGTCGAATTCGGTCTGCGCCCTACTTACGTTGCGCGGCGCGCGAATTCTGTGACCGGTCACGTCGATGACGGTGTTGTTGTGGGACGTAGGAGGATAGACGGCGCTCCTCGCCCTACGTGCGCCCCTCGGGCACCGTCCGCACACGCTCGAGCGCGCGCTTGTATTCCAGGATCAGCGGATGCGGCGCGAGGTTCTCGAGCAGGGCAGCGAGCGCATCGAACCGCTCGATCTGGGCTGCCTTTCCGCGCTTGAACATGGCCCACGGATCGCCATGCACCTCTGCGCAGACGACGATCGACTCGAAGTTGTCGATCTTGTCGGCCAATGTGATCGCCTGGGCTTCCCACGGCTTGTGAGGGAACCGCTCGAGGTAGGCGCGCTTCCGTTCCTCCCAGCTCAGGCTCTTGTCTTCCTCCGACGCCGCTCGAACCAACTCGGCCACGCGCCGGCCGAAGAGCCGCTCCACCTCGACCACGGTCGCGATCGTGTCCTCGATCGCGTCGTGCAGGGCACCGGCCGCGACGACCTCCTCATCGAACCCATGCCGAGAAAGGATCGCAGCGACGCCTGCGGGGTGGCTCATGTAGGGCACGGTGGTCCCGGGGTACTTCCGGACCTGGCCGTGATGCCAAACCGCTGCCTGGTCGAGCGCCCGTTTGAGCAGCGTTCCCACGTTTCAGTCCGAGTCTTGCTTTGCGCCGATGCCGTGCCGCCTGAGGTAGGCGCGGACGTGCGCGCGTTCCATCCCCGCGCGGCGCGCCATCTCGGAGACGTTGCCCTTCGCTTCGTCGGCGAGCGCGGCGAAGTAGTCGCGCTCGAAGCGAGCGAGCACGTCGCGCTTGGCTTCTTGGAAGGGGCGGCCCTTGAACGAGATCGCGATCGGGCTCCCGCCTGCTGAGGTCGCCGGCCCCTCCGACAGAGCGCCGAGGTGGGCTGCGATATCGACCTCTTCTTCCTCGGCGGAGAGGGCGAACGCGACGGCGACGGCGTTTCGTAGCTCGCGGACGTTGCCCGGCCAGTCGTGCCGCATCAGCCGCTCGAGCGTCATCGTCGAGACGCGGTCGTACGCGCTCTCGTCCCCGAGATCCCTGAGCATCTTGCGAACGAGGACGGGAATGTCCTCGATGCGCTGGCGGAGCGAAATCATCTCGATCTTCACCTGCGCGACGCGGAAGTAGAGGTCGCTCCGGAAGGTGTTCGCGTTGACGGCACGCACCAGGTCGCGCCGCGTCGCCGCGAGGACGCGTACGTCGACCTCGCGATAGTTGGAGCCGCCGACGCTCTTCACGCGGCGCTCGGCGAGCGCGCGGAGGAGCTTCGGCTGAACCTCGAGGGGGAGCTCGCCGAGCTCGTCGAGGAAGATCGTTCCGCCGTTCGCCTCTTCGAAGGGGCTGAGACGCTTGTCGACGGCGCCGGTGAACGCACCGCGCTCGTGGCCGAAGAGCGTCGCCTCGGCGAGCGTCGGCGGGATCGATCCGCAGTCGACGACCACGAAGGGCTTCTTCGCGCGCGAGCTGCCGAGATGGATCGCCTGCGCGACGAGCTCCTTGCCGGTGCCGGTCTCACCCTGGATGAGCACCGTGAGATCGGTCGGCGATATCTTCGCGAGCCGATCGAAGATCGCGCGCATCGGCGCGCTCTGGCCGACCAGCGGGCCGAACGAAGGGATCGCCGAGATGGAGACCTTCTCGGGCCGGAGCGGCTCGAAATTGATCTCGCTCTCGCCGATGCGGAGCTTGGTGTTCGACGACAGGTAGACGTCGCCCACGCGAACGCCGCCGACGTAGGTGCCGTTGCGGCTGCCGAGATCGCGCACGCGCACGCCGAACGGCGTCGCGACGAACTCGGCGTGGACCGCGCTCACCTTGGAATCGTCGATGACGATCTGGCAGGCCGCGTTGCGGCCGACGATGATCGGCTCGGTGCCGATCTCGGTCCATTCGCCCTTCGCGACACGCAGGCGGCCTCCGCGAACTTCGAGTCGAGTCTTCGATCCGGCTACGGTGGCGTCGAGCACCTAACGGCCTCCTTGCTTTCGGCTCCGCGCGCGGGGAACTGCGCGCGGAGGCTCTCGGGAAACGCGACCGGACGAAGCGCCCGCCCAGCTGGCGTCGCCCGTCATGGTCGGCGGACTGTCGTCGACCTCGGTCGGTTGGTCTTCGGGGAACATCGCGCTCGACGCGCCGAACGACAGCGAGCTCGCCGCCGGAGGCGGAGCGCTCTTGCGCGAAGGCGGGTGCGACGGGGGGAGCTTTACACGCGTGATGTTCGCGGGCTGAATCGCCCGCCACGCCGAGAGCGCTTCTTCGGCTGTCGCGAAGCGCTTCTCTTTCTTTCGGTCGAGCGCGCGCTCGAGGAAGCGCTCGACGCCGGCGGGCCATTTCTCACCGGTGGCTTCTTCGAGCCGAGGCGCGTTGCGATCGAGCTTGAGCGAGACGAGCACCGCGGCGCTCGTTCCCTCGAACGGAAGACGTCCCGCGAGCGCGCGGAAAGCGACCGCGCCGACCGCATAGATGTCCGCGCGCTCGTCGGCTCGTGCCGCACCGCGGATCTGCTCTGGCGCCATGTACGCGAAGGAGCCGAGCGTCGCGTCGAATGCGGTGAGCGTCGGCTCCTCTTTCGGGCGGCCGGTGATCTTCGAGATGCCGAAGTCGAGGATCTTGGCGCGCTCAGGCTTCTTGTTGTCGCCGGTGCGCTCGATGAAGATGTTCCCGGGCTTCAGATCGCGGTGCACCACGCCGGCGGCGTGCGCGGCCGCGAGGCCTTGCAGCACGTCGTCGATGATCGGACCGACCTCGCTGAGCGGAAGGTACTGCTCGCGCTTCAGACGATCGGACAGCGACTCGCCGGTGAGGTGCTCGAAGACCAAGAGGTGCGTGCCGTCCTCGGTGCTCGTCACCTCGAGCAGCTGACATACGAACGGGCTCTTGATCGCGCTCGTGATCTTCGCCTCGCGCTCGAAGCGCTTCACGAGATCGGGCTTCATGGCGGCGCGCTGCAAGAGAACCTTGATCGCGACGTCGCGACCTTTCTTCTCGTCGGCCGCGGCCCACACCTCACCCATGCCGCCGCGACCGAGCAGGCGCGTGACGCGGTAGCCAGCGAGGCTGTCTCCAGGGTGGATCGGCACCGGTCCTGGATCGGCAACGTACCGGCTTTTCGTTCCCGAAAGAAACTAGAAAAAACGTGTCCCCGGCGAACCCTCGCCGGCGCCGCTTCATGGGCGGAGCTGATTGGCACCCGAAGGATCGATGGCTACTCTCCCGCGCACATGCCCCGAAGCGCCGAAGACGTCGAAAACTACCTTCTGAAGCTCGGCCGGACCTACGAAAGGGCGTCGGGTTGGACACCGGCCAACGGCACGTTCCTACTCCGGTCCGGCAACGGCACCTTGGTCGTGCTGACCGTCTCGCCGCCAATCGCGACGGTTCACGTCGAGATTGGACCGACGCCGGAGGATGAAAAGCACAGGCTCCGCCTGTTTACCAAGCTGCTCCAGCTCAACGCGATCGACCTCATGTACGCGTCGTACGGGATCGAGGACGGCAAGGTGTCGCTCTCCGCCGCGCTCTTGCTCGACAGCCTCGACGAAGGCGAGCTCGAGGCCGCGCTTGCCGACATCGACGTGGCCCTCGCGCGGCACACGGCAGATCTCGTGGATGCCGCTCGCGACTGAAGCCGATCCCGACTTGATGCGCTCTCCGAACCTCGCGCTACCTTGATTCGAGCCACCTGCTCACCGGAGCCCCATGGGAATCTTCGCCCGCCTCGCCTCCCTCATCAAAAGCAACCTCAACGACCTGATCAGCAAGGCCGAAGACCCGGAGAAGATGCTGAACCAGGTCACGCAAGACATGGAGCAGCAGCTCGTCGAGGCGAAGAAGCAAGTCGCCGTCTCGATCGCGGATGAGAAACGGCTGGCGAAGCAGGCCGAGCAAGAGATGGCCAACGCCGCCGAGTGGGAGCGGCGGGCCATGCTCGCGGTGAAGGCGGGCGACGACGCCCTCGCAAAGGAAGCGCTCTCCAGGAAGAAGGAGCACGAGGGGCTCGCCAACACCTACAAGGATCAGTGGACGAAGCAGAAGACCGCGGTCGACCAGCTCAAGACCGCGCTTCGCGTGCTGAACTCCAAGATCGAGGAGGCGAAGCGCAAGAAGAACGTCCTCATCGCCCGCAAGAAGCGCGCAGAAGCGCAGAAGGCGATCCAGGAGACGATGACCGGTCTGAACAACGTCTCGGCGTTCGAGACCTTCGACCGGATGGCGAACAAGATCGATCAGATGGAGGCCGAGGCGGAAGCCGCGAGCGAGCTCCACGAGCAGTACACGGGCGACAACCTGGCCCACAAATTCAACCAGCTCGAGGCGACCGCCGGGGCCGACGACGATCTCCTCGCGCTCAAGCGCAAGATGGGGGTCGCACCGCCCGAGCCGCCCAAGGCGACGCCCCCGCCCGCACAGGTTCGTGTCGACGGCCAGGCAGCGCCCGTGGCGGCCCCCGAGCCCGAGATGTCGAAACAAGAGCAGGATGAGCTGGCCGCCGCCCTCGCAGAGCTCGAAGCCGAAGAACAGCGCGAGCAAGCGCGAATGAAGCGTTAGCGCGAGCCTGACGCGATCCGCCCAGCCCAAACCAATTCGCTGTTGTTTCACCCCCCTGGCCCCCTCGGCGGAGCCGAGGGGGGAACTTGTTTGATCGTCGTTTGTCGGAGAGGGGCGTTGTGGAACTCTGTTGTTGATTCATCTCCTCACGGAGATGAAATGTGACGGTTCGTCCGTCTGACGGCTCCAGCCATGTTGCGCCCCGTCGCCGCTGCCCTCGCCTCTTCGCTCGCGCTCCTGGTCGCCGCGCCGGCTTCGGCGGCTCCGCTCCGCATCGACAAGCTCGACAAGCTCCCGTCGCTCGACGGCGTCCCGGGCGAGTGGCCTCGCGTGCTCGGCAAGCTCACGAGCATCAAGGGCTCGCCGTCGGCGGCCGACTTCTCCGGCAAGGCGGCGATCGCTTACGATGACAAGGATGTCTACATCGCGGTCGACGTCACCGACGACACCTTCAAGGGCGGCGCGAGCGGCGACCGGGTCGAGGTGGTGTTCGTCGTCGGCGGCACGGCGACCACCGTGACGCTGGTCCCTGGCCTCCCGGGAAAGAGCGCCGGCAAGGCGACCGCCAAGGGTGCGGACATCAAAGATGCCAAGGTGGTCGAGGCCCCTCGCAAGGGCGGCTGGACCCTCGAAGCGAAGGTGCCGTGGTCGGCGTGGGAGGGCGCCTCCACGCTTCGCGTCGGCATGCGCGGCGGCCTCTTCATCCACGACGTCGACTCCAGCTCGGTCGACGCGACGCTCGGCACCCACGCGTCCCAGAACACGTCGTCGCTCCCGGGGATCCTGACGACGCCCGAGCAGGCGCTCAACGACGGCCTGATGCGCGAGAAGAAGCTCTCGGCGACGCCCGATTTTTCGGCGACCGCGAACGTGGTCGGCGACGGGATGAAGGAGCGCGTCATGGTGTTCGACCGCTACCTCGTCGTGCTCGGCCCGACGTTCCGTAAGGGCAAGGAGTACTACTTCGCCGACATGAGCGTCGCCGGATACTCGCTGAAGACCGCCGGGCTCGAGCTCCGTGAGATGGACGGCGACGGCCGCGCCGACCTCGTCTTCAGAAAGCGCTTCACCAAGAGCGGATCGAAGACGACGCGCGAGGCGATGCACGTGCAGACCTTCGGCAGCGCCGAGACGCCCGAGCTGGTCTTCCAGCACGAGATCGGGATCGTCAACGCCAAGGGCAGCATCGCGAACGAGGTGAGCTTCTCTACCGAAGCAAACAGTACCGTCATCACGATCAAGCCCGGCACGGCCAAGGGGCTCGAAGAGTCCAACTACGACGAGCCGACCGAGTCGAGCTTCGACCCGGTGCTGCTCCCCTGGGGAAAGATCGAGAGCCAGACCTACAAATGGAAGGGCAAGGGCTACTCCAAATCGTCCGAGAAGACGCGGCCGAAGCCCGCCGCGACCGAGACCCCGGCCAGTAATTCAGGGAAAGGGGCGGCGACCAACGACAAGCCCACGCCGACCCCTGCCCCGGCGCCCGCCCCCGACACCGCGAAGGTGTACGCGCTCTACAAGAAGGATCGCGGCATCACGAGCGCTGCCCGCTTCGACGTGTCGGGTGACATCGAGGGCGACACCAAGATCGAACGCGCCGTCGTCCACGACGGCAGCGGCGAGAAGAAACTTCCCGAGCTCGCCGTCTTCGGTCCCGGGCACAAGAAGGGCGCCGGGTACTCGTTCACCACACTGCCCTTCGCATCGGGCAGCGACGTAAAGAGCGTCGGCCTGCGCGACGTGACCGGCGACAAGAAGGCCGAGCTCGTCGTGCGCGGTATCCTCAAGGTCAAAGGCCCCAAGAACGAGGCCGTCGAGCGCGAGATCGAGCTCGTCTATCGCGTGACCGCGGACAGCGTCAAACGCGTCTTCGGCGCCGAAGTCGGCAGGGCCATCGGGTCGAAGAAGATCATCGGCTCGATCACCTACGACGCGTCGAAGGACAAATCCGCAGTCACGCTCGCCGCCGGCAAGGCCGTCGGCTTCACCAAGGCGGACTACCCCTTCAACCAGGACACCAGCGCCGTCGGCGGGCTCGAGCCGCTCATCTTGCCTTGGAGCGACATCAAGAGCCTGAAGTACAAGTGGACCGGCGGCGGGTTCGAGAAAGAGTAGTCAGTCCGACTCTCGCACCTCGAAGACGTAGTTGTTGCCGAAGTCGGAGTCCCACTGGTGGCAGCCCCAGCGGTTGGTGACCTCGAACCACAGCTCGAGGCGCCCTGCGCCGTCGAGCTCGATCGTGGGCTCCTCGACCGCTTGGAGCCCGGCGACGACGATCTGACCTACGTCACCGTCGTCGATCTTGTAGTAGGCGGTCACGGCGTACTGCGGCACGCCGCCTTGCTCGCCTTTGCATTCGGCGACGCGTTCGTCGTCGTACGCGATGATCGCGCGACCGCCGTCGACGAGCCGCCCTTCGACGGCTTCACCGAACTCGGCGTCGAAGCTCAGCGTCGCGACGGCATCTTCGGTCGCATTCTGCTCGTCGCCGGTGACCGAGCCGTCCCCGCAACCGAACGACAGACAGAAGAGCGGGATTAACGCGGCGAAGGCTCGATGGTCCATGCGCGGCGCGTGGCAAGTCTCGGGCCGCATCGATTTGTGCTCAAACCACACGGTATTCAATCGCGGGCGGATCGCGTCGGATCCATGAGCGGCGATCCATTGGGGACGCGTGGGCTCAGCTGGCGTCGCTCCGAATCGAGACGCGCCGCCGGATCTCGGCGATGAGCTCCTTGAAGCGGTCGGCGTTCTCGTCGATGGCGCCGTAGACCTCGACGAGCTCTTCGTCGGTGGAGCCACGGTATGTTGCTGACGGTTCTGTCACGTCTATGACCAGCTCGCGGTGGCGGTCGGCGATCTCTTGGAGGTCGCGACGAGCGACGGCTTCGGCTCCGTGGGTGGTCGGGCTCTCCACTCCGCGGCCCTTGCTGTAGAGCCACGGCGCGAGCAGCCCGAGCACGAGGGTGCGAAGGATCGTGCCGGCGCCGAAGGCGCTCCTGCCCGTCGCGCCGTCGGGCACGAAGAGATCGAAGAAGACGCCGCCGACAGCGAGTAGGCCGACCAGCGCGCCGAGCACCTTCAGCGCGAAGCCGGTACGACGACGGGGCTCGGGGGTCGTGCTCGGCAATGCTCCGGCGCGGCATGATGCCGATCTCGCTCTCGTCGGAGTGGTAAAACCGCCGGCCGGAGCTGCGAAAACTGCTTCGCACCTGGCCGACGAACTTTCGACGCGGAGCGTGCGCACACATGTAGGAAGCGGGCTCAAAAAAGGCGTAACTACGCGTAAGCAATCAGAAGCCTGCTTTTTGTTTCCTCCTGGCCTGCCTTTCGCTTATGGCTCGGGCCGCTGTGCCGGCCTCACCTGCCATGCGTTCATTCATCGACGTCCTTCGCGAGAACGCGGTTCATGAGGATCGCGCCGTCACGTTCGTTCGAGGAAGTGGGGAGGAGCGACGGGTCAGCTTTCCGGACCTGTGGAAAACCGCTCGGCAGCGAGCACGCGCGCTCTACAAGCTCGGCCTGAAGAAAGGCGATCGCGTCGCGCTCGTCCTGCCCGAGCCTGACGAGTTCGTCCTGACGTTCATGGGCTGCCTGACGGCAGGCATCGTCGCCGTGCCGATGTATCCGCCGCAGACGCTCGCGAAGATGGAAGCGTACGGCGATACCGTGCGGCACATCCTCGCGGCGAGCGGCGCGCGCGCGCTCGTGACGAGCGAGAGCTTGGCGAAGCTCATGGGCGAGCACGTCGCCGGCGCGACCGAAGCGCGCCTCGTCGTCGAGGCCGAGGTTCGCGGCAGCGAAGACGACACCGAGGCGCCGGAGCCCGTGTCGCTCGACGATCTCGCGTTCCTTCAGTTCACGAGCGGCAGCACGTCGAAGCCGAAGGGCGTGATGGTGACGTTCGGCAACCTCGCGGCGAACGCGCACGCGATCATGGTCGACGGCCTGAAGTCGACGCCTGCCGACAAGGGCGTGTCGTGGTTGCCGCTCTACCACGACATGGGCCTCATCGGCTTCGTGGTCGCGCCGCTCTACACGCTGGTGCAGGTCATGTTCCTGCCGACGATGAGCTTCATTCGTCGTCCGTCGATCTGGCTCGAGGCGATCCACAGGTTCCGCGGCACGATCACCTTCGCGCCGAACTTCGCGTACGCGCTTGCGACGCGCGCAGTCACCGACGCGCAGGCCAAGGACTGGGATCTTTCGTGCATGCGCCACCTGGGCTGCGGCGCCGAGCCGATCCAGGCAGAGGTGCTCCGCGGCTTCTTGAAGCGTTTCGAGAAGAACGGACTTTCGCCGACGAGCGTCCTTCCGAGCTACGGCATGGCCGAGGCGACGCTCGCGATCACCTTCTGGGACGTCGACAAGACGCTCCACGCCGACGAGGTCGACATCTCGAAGATGCGCGCCGGTGAAGCCGCTCCTGTCGAAGCCGGAACGACGGGCATGGAGCTCGTCGCGTGCGGCAAGGCGTTCCCCGGCCACGAGATCATGATCGCCGGCCCAGAGGGCGAGTCGCTCGGCGAGCGCATGGTCGGTGAGGTTTGGGTCAAGGGCCCGAGCGTCACCAAAGGCTACTTCGGCGATCCGGTGGCGACCGCGGCAGCGTTCTCGAACGGGTGGCTCAAGACCGGCGACCTCGGTTACCAGGCCGATGGCGAGCTGTACCTCTGCGGCCGCGCCAAAGACCTCATCATCCTCAACGGCAAGAACTACTACCCGCAGGACATCGAGGCGGTCGTTTCGCGCGCCTCGGGCGTTCGCGACGGCCAGTGCGTCGCGTTCGGCGTGCTCTCCCCCGACGGCGGCGAGCACTGCGTGATCGTTGCAGAGGCGAAGGTCGGCCCGCGCGCCGGCACGATCGCCGAGATCATCGCGAGCATCGTGCAGCTCGTCCGCGCCGAGATCGGGATCGTCCCGGGTGAGGTTCACCTCATCAAGCGCGGCACGCTGCCCAAGACGTCGAGCGGCAAGGTCCGCCGCCGCGAGGCGAAGCGTCGCCTCGAAGACGCGGAGCTCGAGCTCCTCGTCGAGGGCGAATCGAGCCCCGATAGTTTGCCGCCTCCTCCTGCAGAGGGGCCGGCGTCGGCCGAGGCGATGAGCCTCGTGCCTCGTAGTGGCAGCAGTGCGGAGGTGCAGCGTGGGATCGACTAAGGCCGAGGTCGAGGTCAGCTACGACGTCTCGAACGAGTTTTTCCGGCTCTGGCTGGACGAGCGCATGAACTACACGTGCGCGGTCTACGAGACGTGGGACCAGTCGCTGGAAGCGGCGCAGCTCAACAAGCTCAAGATCCTCAGCGACTTCGCCAAGGTGACGCCGGAAAAGCGCATCTTGGACATCGGCTGCGGCTGGGGCGCGTGCGTCGAGTACCTCTCCACCACCCGCAAGGTGAAGGAAGCGGTCGGCATCACGCTCTCGTCCGCGATGGCCGATGAGGTCAACGCGCGGAAGATCCCGAACGTCAAGTGCGTCGCGGGCGACTTCCGCACCTGGGAGCCGGACGAGAAGTTCGACGGCCTCATCTCCATCTGCATGATGGATCACCTCTGCTCGCCGGCCGAGGCGCGCGAGGGCAAGGCGATCGACATCTACCGTAACTACTTCAAGAAGTGCTGGGAGATCACGAAGCCCGGCTCCTGGTTCGGCCTGCAGACGATCCTCCGCAACCGCACCCCGCGTCGCGGCAAGGACCTCGAAGACATCTTCTGGGTCACGCACAACATCTTCCCGGGCGGCCTCAACCCGCGCCTCGAGGACGTCATCCAGGCCGTGAACCCCTACTGGGAGGTCATGAGCTCCCACACGCGCCGCGAGCACTACGGCAAGACGACCGGCGAGTGGCTCCGCAGGCTGCGCCTCAACGAGAAGACGATCAAAGAGAAGTGGGGCGAGAAGCTTTTCGACGACTACGACCGCTACCTGTCGACCTGCGTCAACGCGTTCGACAAGCACTACAGCTCGCTGGCTCAGTACGAGCTTCGCCGCATCGACTGATCGAGGTCTCGCCCGCCATGTCCGACAAGAAGGATCTTCTCACCATGTTCCGCGCTGTCGCCGCCAAGATCGACAAGCGCCAGTTCGACCACGTCACGACCGAGTCGGTGATCACCGAGCTCGGGATCGACTCTCTCTCGATGATGCAGATCGTCGGCGAGATGGAGACCGAGCTCGGGGTCATGATCCCCGACGAGGATCTCGTCGAGCTCCGTACGGTCGGCGACCTCGTGAAGAAGATCGAGCAGCGCCTGGCCTGAGGGGCTGGGCGGAGGTAGGCAGTGCCCATGAGCCAGCGGCGAGTCGTCGTAACGGGCGTGGGCATGGTGACGCCGCTCGGCCACGATGCCGAGTCCACCTGGAGCGCCCTCTGTGAAGGGCGCTCCGGCGTGTCGTTCATCACCGATTTTCCGACCGAGAAGCTTCGCAGCGACATCGCTGCGATGGTCAAAGACTACGACCCGCGAAAGCACCTCTCCGCCAAGGAGACGGATATCTACGGGCGCGTCGTCCCGTTTGCTCTCGGTGCGGCCATCGAAGCGATCGCGCAGGCCGGCCTCGATCACCCGAAGGGGGAGGACGAGATCGCCCGCCCCGGCGATGCTTCGCGCCTCGGTGCCGATCCCGCGCGCGTCGGGTGCCTCATGTCGACCGGCCAAGGAGCGGTCGACATCTTCGAGCAGCAGATCCTGAAGAGCGCCGAGCGCGGTCCGCGTGCGGTCTCCCCGTTCTTCATCCCGAGCGTGATGCTCAACGTCGTCTCCGCGCTCGTATCGATGCGCTACGGCCTCATGGGGCCGAGCTACAACATCGCCAGCGCCTGCGCGACAGGCACGCACGCGATCGCCACCAGCGCGCTGATGATCGAGGCCGGCGAAGCCGACGTGATGATCGCCGGCGGCTGCGAGGCGGCGACGCGCCTCAACACCGTCGCCGGCTTCGGCAACGCGCGCGCCCTCGGCAAGAGCATCGACGGCGATCCGACCAAGACGAGCCGTCCGTTCGACAAGAAGCGCAACGGTTTTGTCATGGGCGAAGGCGCGGGCTCGATCGTCCTCGAAGAGGAAGCGCACGCGAAGAAGCGCGGAGCCAAGATCCTCGCGCGCCTCGCCGGCTTCGGCATGACGAGCGACGGCTACCACCTCACCGGCCCGCACGTCGAAGGGCTGGGGCTCCGCCTCGCCGTCGAGCGAGCGCTCGCGCGCGCCGGCATCGGCCCCGGCGACATCGGCTACATCAACCCGCACGCGACCAGCACGCCGCAGGGGGATCCCGCAGAGATCGCCGCGCTCAAGACAGTCTTCGGCGAGCACCTCGCCAGGATCCCCGTCAGCGCCACCAAGTCGATGCTCGGTCACCTCCTCGGCGGCGCCGGCGGCGTCGAGGCCGCGGTCACCGTGCTCTCGCTCCGCGATCAGAAGCTCCACCCGTCGATCAACGTCGACGAGATCGATCCCGAGCTTCAGGTAGCGCTCGTACAACGAGAGACGAAGGCCGACGTGCGCTACGCGCTCAAGGTCTCGGCCGGCTTCGGCGGTCACAACTGCGCGCTCGTGTTCGAGCGCGCTCGAGACGGCTGCGCGAGCTAGTCCAGTCCGCGCGCGGCAGCGGCCACCTGCGCCGGCGTGACACCGAGGACGCGTCGCATGCACCGAGCCATGTGGCTCTGATGCGAGAACCCGGCCTCGAGCGCGATCTGGCTGGCCGAGAGCTTGCCGCGGGCGAGGAGGCGCCGCGCCCGCTCGACCCGGCGCTCTACCACGTACGCGTGCACCGGCATCGACGTCGCTCGCTTGAAGAGCACACGGAAGTGCGGCTCGCTCACACCGGCAACCCGAGCCAGGCGGGCGAGCGAGACATCACCGTCGAGGTGGGCCTCGATCCAATCCTTTACGCGTGCGAGCTGCGGCTTGGACAGCGCCGCTTGCCGGCGGATACCGTCGAGACCGCGGTAACGCCCGAGGAGGTGCGCCGCGAGCGCCACGCCGAGGCTCTCTCGATAGAGCAGGTTGAAGCGGGGGCTTTCGCGGTGCTCCGCCTCGAGCGCCCACACCAGGTGCTCGATCTGCGGATCACGAAGGCAGAAGCGAGCATCGAGCACAGCGCGATCGGGATCGAGCCCCAAGCCTTCCGCGGTCGACCGGACGAGCGCGACCGGTAAGTGGACGTCGACCACCTCACTCACGTCGTCCTGGACACATTCGTCGTGCACGCCGACCGGTACGACGCTGACGTCGCCCCGCGTCGTCAGGTAGCGGGCCGAAGACTGCCGGCACGAAACGCGAGAGGGTGCGCCGGCGTGCACCGTGACGCAGTGATCGACCGGCGCTTCGAAGCGCACCGCCCCGGGGGGCAAGGTCCGTAGCTCGACCCGGGGGGCGAAGGTCGTGGCTGGCGTGGCGCTCATTCGCGACAAGCTATCGCGGGGAACGCGCTCCGTCGAACGGGCACGGGCAGCCATCGGAACGTGCTCGAACGAACATCGGATCGTGCGCGACCGAAGCCGCTCTCGGCTGTACCTCGTGGCCGATGACCAAGGAGCAAGCCATGAAGACGATCTCGATCCTCGGTGCCGGCCGCATGGGCGCGGCGCTCGTTCTTGCGTTCGCACGCGCCGGTCACTCGGTCACGGTCTGGAACCGCACACCTCACAAAGCGAAGGCCCTCGAAGCAGCCGGTGCGAAGGTCGCGGCGACACTGCTCGACGCCGTCAGCGCCGAGCTGGTCGTGGACATCGTCAGCGACTACGCGGCGAGCCGCGAGGTCCTGCGCGAGCCGGGCGTCGCGCGAGCGCTTCGAGGCAAGACCCTCCTCGAGCTCGCCACAGGAACCCCAGCGGAAGCTCGAGCAGCCGCCGGTTGGGCGAGCGAGCAAGGCATCCGCTACCTCGACGGTGCCATCATGGCGACGCCCGACGCGATCGGAAAGCCCGGCTGCACGATCCTCTATGCAGGATCGCGGGAGCTCTTCGACGAGCACAGCGCTGCGCTCAAGGCCATCGCCAACTCCGGCATCTACGTCGGCAGCTCGATCGGCCACGCGAATTTGCTCGACAACGCCATCCTCGCGACGCTCTGGGGCTCGGTGCAAGGAGCGCTCCTCGGCGCCGCGATCTGCGAGGCCGAACAGTTTCCGGTAGCCGCTTTTCGTCAGGCGCTCGAAGGGTCGTGGCCGATCGTCCTGCCCCTCTTGCTCGCGGCGCTCGGGCGCGTCGCCGAGCGGCGATGGGCAGCGGACGCGCAAACGCAGTCGACGCTCGGACCGTGCCTCGCCTCCGCTCGTCATATCGTCGAGATCAGCAAGCAGCACCGCATCGATCCCGCGCTGCCCGAGGCGTTCCTTCGCGTGTTTCAGCGAGCTGCCGACGCAGGGCACGGCGACGGCGACGCTGCTGCCGGGTACATCGGCCTGATGCCGCGTGCGTGAGCGTGGGCGCTTGGCCCTACGGCCTGCACGCCACGTCCTCAAGCGTCTATGATGACGGTCATGGCGTGGGCAGGCGACAACCGCGCGGCGGCCGTCATCGGGGTCATCGCGCTCGCTCTCACAGCGTGCGCGCCGCCGCCGGAGCGCCGAGTGCTCGAGGTCGCAATCCCGCCGACCACCACCGCGCTGATCCCCGAGCCGCAAATGCCGGCGCCGGGCCCACCAAAGGTTACGCCGCCGGCAGCGGATCACGGGCTTGGTCTTTCGCCCGAGGGCAACCGAGCGGTCGAGGATCTCCTGCACTCGAAAGTCTTCGGATTCTCGGCAGGCGTTACGGGCGAGCGCACCCCCGAATTTCACGCGATGAAGACCCTGGAGCGAGAACAGAACGCGAAGGCAGCGGCCCTCTACGTCATCAAGAAGGGAACGCCCTCGGGCCAGCTCGTCGCCTTGATGGTCCTCCGGACGGCTGATCCCGTGGCGTTCAAAGTTCAGAGCCGCCCGTTTCGGAACCGCACCGACAAGGTCAAGACCGTCAGCGGTTGCATCATCGGCGAATCTCCGGTCCGCGATCTCGTGCCCCGAGTCGAGGGCCGGGACAGGCTCGTAAGCACGTCACCTACGAACCAGGACCTTCACGCTGCCATGAAAGAGCAGCAGAAGAAGCGTGAACGCGAACGCGGTCGGCGCTGACATGGCACGGGCTCGCGAAAAGCTCGCAACGGCGCTCATCGTCCTCCCAACGGCACTCACGGCGTGCGAGCCGCCGGAACCCAAGCTGCTCGAGCTCGCCATTCCCCCGACCGCTTCGACGCTACGTCGCGAAGCGAAGGTCCCGCCTGCCAGCCAAACGCCTCGACCTCCCGCCCCGAACTACGGGCTCGGACTCTCGCCCGAAGGCAATCGGGCCGTCGAAGATCTCCTGCAGGCGACGCAGTTCGGGTTCACATCCGGCATCTCCGGAACGCCCACCAGCGGAAGCCTGGCGCTGGAGGCTCTCACGCGCGAAGAAAAGGCGCGGGAAGCCGGCATCTATGTGCTCAAGAAAGGCACGCCCGCCGGGAAGCTCTTTTGCGCTGTGGTTACTCAAGGACGCCGACCCCGAGGCCTTCCGAGCCCACGCCCACGCGTTTCGGGATAGCACCGAGCTGGTCTTTACCGTGGGCGGCTGCCTCGCCGGGAAAGAGCCCTTCGGCGAGGTCGTCGAGCAGATTGAACAGAGCTCCACGCTTTGACTCTAACAATTCTGTTAGCGGCGCCCGTTGACCATGCTGTGTCACGCGACCGAAGTGGCCAGGTTGAAATTCAACCTGGAGGGTTTGGTCGCATCGAGCTGGGCTTTCGGTCGCATCACAACGCCAGCTCGCGCCTAAGTACGCGATTCCATCCCGCCGCATGGTGAGGAAGCGACCGATCGGACCCGATCGTGCGACCGAAGTGGGTGGGTCAAGACCCAACCCAGGGGGTTCGGTCGCACCGGGCGACCGCGACGGAGCATTCAGCGGCGATGGCCGAGCCATCCACCGCGACCGTCCGCGCCCGCTCGCACGCCCTCGCCCCCCGCTCGCTCGCACGCCCCTCGCCCCCGCCCGCTCGCACGCCCTCGCCCCCGCCCGCTCGCACGCCCGCGCCCGCTACTCCCCGCACGTCTTCTCCGCGCACGCCCGCCCTTGCTTCGTGCACGTGCACTTCTCGACGTGCCCGACGCCCATGCCTGCAATGCACTCCTACGCGGCGCTCTCGGGCGCTTTACCGCGCTCGACGCACACGCTCGTCTTCTGCTCGCCGGGGACGTCGGTGTCGGTGAGGTAGCTGCACGTGCAGTCGTGCGCCTCGCGCGGGGTGGGTGATTCGCACCCCGCGACGAGGAGGACGACAGCGAGCTCGCGGATCACTCGCCCGGCGTGGGCTCGTTCGACTTCGGCGCTCCGCCTTCGCCGCCGCCGCCCATACCCTTGCTCTCACCGCGGATGTGGAACTCGGTCCGGCGGTTCTTTGCGCGGCCCTGCGGGGTGTCGTTCGACTCGAGCGGCTTGGCTTCGCCGAAGCCCTCGCTCGTCAGGCGCTCCTTCTTCACGCCCTTCTGAACGAGGTAGTCGAGGCACGACTTGGCGCGGTCCCTGGAGAGCTTGAGGTTTGTCTCGTCGGAGCCGACGTTGTCGGTATGGCCCTCGATCGACATGAGGGTGATCTCGGGGTTGGCCTGCAAGAGACGGACGACCTCATCGAGGATCGGGAAGCTCGCCGCGGACAGGCGCGCGCTGCCGAACTCGAACTCGACCTTCTTGAGGACCTGGATCTCGTTCGAGCCCTTGATGCGCTTGATGAACTGCGGGCAGCCGTTCTTTTCCTTGTCGGGGCTCGCGCTGCCGGGCTCCTTCGGGCAAGCGTCCTGCGCATCCGGGATGTCGTCCTTGTCGGCGTCGTCCTCGGGGCAACCGTCGTTGTCGTTGATGCCGTCCTTGTCCTCGGGGACGTCGGGGCACTTGTCGAGAACGTCGGGGATGCCGTCGCCATCGCGATCGGTGCCCGGGCAACCGTCGGTCGTGAACGGCGGCTTGCCGTCCTCGGGCTCGGTCGGACAGAGATCGATGTTGTCGGGGTAGCCGTCCTTGTCGGTATCGATGTCGCCCCGCGTGAGGTTGATGTCCTTGGGCGGAGCGGGCGGCTCGACGTCGACGAGGTTGAACCAGTAACCGATGGCGATGCCGGTTCGGAAATCGGGCGCGTAGCCGGGGGCCATGCGCGTGCCGCCGAAGCCGTTGAGGTAGAGCTGCTTGTCCTCGGTGAGCGCGAACTTGCCGTCGAGCATCCACTCGATCGGCGTCGACTCGACCTTCGCCGCTTCATCGCCGGTCACCATCATCGAGCCGAAGACGGTGAGGCCGAGGCGAATGCGCTCGTCGCGGATCGGAATGAAGCCGCCGATGGCGTACTCCCACTCGTGCCCGATCTCGAAGTCGTTCACCGACGAGTCCGGCCGGAAGTGCATCCCGGTGTCGAAGACGAGCTGGAAGTCTTTCCAGTCGAGCTGGTTCGAGATGCCGAACCCACCGCTCGCGCTCTTGTCGCCTGTAAACGACAGCTCGTTGCCGCTGGGCGCGAACACGTTCGCATTGACGCCCAGCTTGTAGAACCCGTCCTCGACGATGACCGGAACGCCCCTGGCCTCGAAGCGCATGTCGCCGGGTGCAGCGACGGCGAGATCGACGGCGTCGCGCGCAGAAGGAACAGTGGAAGCGAACGTGGGGTTTCCGGTCTGAAAGAAGGTCGCCGGAAACATCACCTGAAGGCCGAGGCGCTCCCAGACCTCGAAGCCGATATCGAAGTAGCCAGTCAGCTGTCCCCTGACCGGGGCTCCACTGACGCTCTCCATCACGTCGGCCTGCGCATCGTCCTGGATGTGGTGCTCGATCCGGAACGGGTTGTGCGAGTAGCCGATCATGAACTGCCCGTAGAGCCTGGGCTTATCGGCGATTTCGGGGCGCCAGAGCCCCATCCCGTCGTCGGGGGCGCCCCCGAGCCGGAGCCGATCGAGGCTGAACGTCGTGTCTTGCGCCGACGCGACGCCGGCCACAGAAACGGTCGCAGCAAAAGAAAGTACTGCGAGGATCCGGTCCCTCATCGACGGCGAGGCTACTACACGACTCCGACACGACGGGACTTTTCCGTGTGCGATCGGGCTGCTCCTGTTGACCGGCTACCCCCGATGTGGCAGAAGGCCGCCCCCGCCCCTGGTCAGCACCAGAGCGGACCGCCTTAGAGGACGATCCCATGAAGCGCACGTACCAGCCCCACAACACGAGCCGCCTCCGAACGCACGGTTTCCGCGCGCGCATGGCGACCAAGGGGGGCCGCAAGGTCATCAACGCCCGCCGTCGCAAGGGCCGCGCACGTCTCGCGCCCGGCACGTACAAGAAGTGACGTGATGCCGGCGGGTGAGGGCGCTCCTCGCCTCCGCGCGTTCGCTGCACCTTCCTCCCCCCTTTCCCCCCTCCACGGGGTGGAGGGGGGTTTTGCGTGCTGAAGAGATATGGCCTCGGCCGCGACGAACGCGTCCGGTCGAGGCGTGACTTTGTCCGCGCCCAGACAAAGCCCGGCGCTCGCGTTCGCGCGAAGACGTTCCTGGTGCTGCTGTCTCTCTCCGGCGCCGAGGGTCCCCCCCGCCTCGGGCTCGTGGCATCCCGGAAGGTCGGCGGCGCCGTCGCGCGCAACCGCGCCAAGCGCCTGCTTCGCGAGGCTTTCCGCCTCCACAAGGCAGAGCTCGAGCCCGGCGTGGACCTCGTGATCATCGCCTACACCGAGCTCGCGACGTGCTCCTTCCAAGACGTCGAACGCGAGCTCCTGGCCCTCTTGCCCGAGCTGCGCCGCCGGTCCCGCCACCTTGCGCGAAGCGCCCCCAAACCCCAAGCTGGGCCGGCGGCATCATGAGGTGGCTGTTTCTCGCGCTGATCAGGGTCTACCAGCTCACGCTGTCACGCCTGCTCGTCGCGATGCTCGGCCCCGTGTGCCGGTTCCAGCCCTCCTGCTCGGCCTATGCGGCAGCGTGTATCCAGGGTCACGGTGTGCTGCGCGGGAGCTTGCTTTCGGTCAAGCGCCTGTGTAGGTGTCACCCATTCCATCCGGGCGGTTACGACCCGCCCCCCCCTCCGACACTGAAAGCACAGGGCTGAGCGCGTTCACCGGCGGGTGACCGAGCCGACATTTTGCAACGCGACCTTGGAGTCACAGTCCTGACCGGCTGCTAGTAGGAGCGCATGGAACAACAGAAGAGCGGCGGCATCGCGAAGTACATCTTTGTCGGCCTCCTCGTGTTCCTGGGGATTCAGTTCGGCTGGCCGTACATCTCCGGCAGCAAGGACGCTCCGAAGACGCAGCCCTTCGGCGAGCAGCACTTCGGCACCGTCCCGAGCGGCGATCGCCCGGAAGAGAAGGTGTGCGAGCTGACGGATCAGCGCGCCGCATTCCAGCTCTCGACGCGCGGCGGCTCGCTCAAGAGCGCCAAGATGCTCGACGCCAAGTACGCAGGCATCGAGCTCGTCTCCACGTCGAAGGAGCAGCGCATGCCGCTCCGCACCGGCCTTCGAGCGCCGGCTGCAGACGACGCGAAGCAGCAGGTCGGCTTCGACAACCTCGACTTCGAGCTCGCCGCGAGCGACGCGCGGTCCTGCACCTTCGTCCACAAGAGCGAGTCGTCCGAGGTGAAGAAGGTCGTCTCGCTCACCGAGCGTCCCTTCGAGCTCGCGATCGACGTGACGGTGAAGAACCTCGCGTCGGAACCGAAGAGCCACCGGTTCACCATCGAGCAGACCTCGTGGCGCACGAAGAAAGAGACCGAGGCGAGCTTCTGGGATCTGGGACGCCGTCCCGAGTGGCTCACCGACGTGGTGACCCACACCGACAAGAGCACCGATCGTCACATGCCCGGCACCTTCGCGCCGGGCGAGTTCGATGAAGAGGGGTTCACCGACGAGAAGTGGCTGCGTGCGACCGGCAAGGGCATCTGGGCCGCGGTCTCGACGAACTACTTCGCGTCGACGGTGATCGACTCGGGCGGCTCGGCGCCGCACAGCGAGACGCTGATCGAAGACGGCGAGTACTACAACCTTCACCCGGACGATCCCCGCTACGGCCACCTCTACCGAGCGCGCGTCGCAGCCGATGCAAAGGAGCTCGGCCCCGGTGAAGAGGCGTCGTACTCGACGCTCGCCTTCTTGGGTCCCAAGGAGCGCGAGGTGCTCGCGGTCGTCGGCGGCGGCGAGAAGAACCGTTTCGGGACGAAATCGCTGATCGACCTCGGCATGTTCGGCGTGATCGGCGAGTGGCTCGTCGCGTACACGGTCCTCCTCTACAACTTGGTCGGCAGCTGGGGCTGGGCGATCTGCCTCCTCACGCTCTCGGTGAAGCTGCTCGTCTTCCCGCTTCAGCTTCCGCAGCTCAAGGTCACCGTCGCGATGCGGCGCCTCAAGCCGCAGATCGACAGGATCAACGAGCAGTACAAGGACGACCTCACGCAGAAGACCGTCGCGCTCCAGGAGCTGTACCGCGGCGAGGGCGTGAACCAGTTCCGCGGCTGTTTGCCGCTCATGCTGCAGATGCCGGTGTGGTTCGCGCTCTATCAAGCGCTCTCATCGGCGGTCGAGCTCTATCACACGCCGTTCTTGGCTCCGCTCATCCCCGACCTGACGCACTCGGATCCGTACCACGTGATCCCGCTGATCCTCGGCGCCTCGAGCTTCCTCCAGCAGAAGCTGATGCCGCCGCAAGGCATGGATCCGGCGCAGGCGAAGATGATGCTCTACATGATGCCGGCGATCTTCACGGTCATGATGTTCTTCATGCCCGCGGGCCTCGGCGTCTACATGCTCACGAACACCTGGCTCGGGATCATCCAGCAGGTGCTCGTCGAAAAGTGGGTCCAGTCGCGCCTCGCGACCGCAAGCGCCACCGCGAGCGACGGCTCGTCGATCCAGGTGCGCGAAGTGCCCAAGAAGAAGAAAGACGAAGCGCCGGCCATCGATCCGGACGCAGGTATTGGAAAGGGGAAGCTTCGTGCACGTGGATGACACTACTTCTACTTCTGGTCCGGCCGCTGACGCGTCCGGCACTGCTCCTGGCCCGGCCGCTGACACGTCCGGCACTGCTCCTGGTCCGGTCGCTGACGCGTCCGGCGCTGCCCCCGTTGGCCTGCCCGAAGCCGGGCTCGACAATGACGCCGCGGATGCGGCTCCTAAGGAGCCCTTCGTCGAGGATGGCCGCGCCGACCTGGTCCTCGACTTCGTGATCGACGTCCTTGCTGCGATGGGCCTCGACTGCACCGTCGATCTTCTGGAGAACGACGACGAAGATCCGCCCGAGGAGATCCGGCTCGAGATCGAAGGCCGCGACGCCGGCCGCGTGATCGGAAAGAAGGGGCAGACCCTCGCCGCGCTCCAGTTCGTCGCGAACCGCGTCGTCAACCGCCCCGGCAAGACGCGACGCCACGTGATCATCGACGCCGAGGGCTATCGAGCTCGCCGCGAGGATGCGCTGACCGAGATGGCCCAGCGCCTCGGCAAGCAAGCCGTCGACGAGGGCAAGATCATCACCTTCGAGCCGATGACCCCGCAGGACCGCCGCGTCGTGCACCTCGCGCTCGCGAAGTTCCCCGGCGTCGTCACCAAGAGCGACGGCGAGGGCGAAGCGCGCCGCGTTCAAATCATCCCCGTTCGTCGCTGATCACCGCCGATCGCTCACACGCACCACCCCGCCATTGACTCGAGAAGGGCGGCATGCATAATGCCGCGCTCTCTCGAACCCGAGGTCGTACTGCCATGCTCTCGTCGCCTGTCATCGCCAAGCTCGAACAGTCCCAGCTGCGCTCCGACCTTCCGGAGTTCCGCGTCGGCGACACCGTTCGCGTGCACTACAAGATCGTCGAGGGCGAGAAGGAGCGCGTGCAGGTCTTCCAGGGGGTCGTCCTCAAGCGCCACCGCGCCGGCGTCCGCAGCACGTTCACGGTCCGCAAGGTGAGCTTCGGCGTCGGGGTCGAGCGCATCTTCCTCCAGCACAGCCCCCGCATCGACCGGATCGAGGTCGTGTCCAAGGGCGTCGTTCGCCGCGCTCGTCTCTTCTACTTGCGGGATCTCGCCGGTAAGGCTGCCCGCGTCCGCGACGAGAAGGACGCATAAGTCAGCTTCCCGCCCCAGACGGCAACGACGGCAGACGGCCACCGGGCCGCCTGCCGTTCGTGTTTTGTCGTCTGCCGTCTGCCGTGTGCCGTCTGCCGGCTGCCGTCTGCCGAATCCAACCCACGGGTCAGGCCAGCCGTCCCCCCCACGCCAAAGTTCCATTCTTCTAACTTGATCTCCCTGTCCTCGATGCCGGTATTCTGAGCGCGGCAATCGTCCGGCCCACGGTGCAGGCGATCGCCCCTAGCAAGGACTCTCCATGATCTGCCCTCGTTGCGGCGCGCCCAACGCTCCTTCCGACAAGTTCTGCGCTGTCTGTGCTTCTCCTCTCCAACAGGGGATGGGTCAGCCTCCGATGGGTCAGCCGGGCGGATTCGGGCCGCCGGGCTTCGGTGGGCCCCCTGGGTTTCCGCCTCCTGGTGGCGGCTTTCCGCCACCGCCTGCGCCTCCTGGCTACGATCAGCAGCAGGGTGGCTTCGGGCCCCCGCCGGGCATGGGCGGGCCGCCGGGCATGGGTGGACCGCCCGGAATGGGTGGGCCGCCGGGCATGGGTGGGCCGCCGGGCATGGGTGGCCCTGCTATGGGAGGCGGGCCGGGAATGGGCGGGCCGCCGGGATTCGGTGGCTTCGACGGCGGCGGGCAGTACCCCGCGCCCCCTCCTCCGTTCCCTCCTCCGCAGGACCAGCACCACGATCAGTTCGGCGCCACGGCGTTCGCCCCGCAGGGGGGCCCGCCGCCTCCTGGGCAGGGCGGCTTTGGGCAGCCCGCTCCCCTTCCGCCGACGAACATGATGCAGGGCTTCGACGCGGGGCGCGGTCCCAGCGTGCCGGGTCCCGCACCCGCGGCCGGCGGCGCCCCAGCGGCTTCGGGCGACAAGAAGCCGCGCCGCGCGCTCGCAGGTTTTCTGGTGAGCTTCCAGGACGATCCGCTCGGAAAGCACTGGGCGCTCTACCAAGGTCGCAACCTCATCGGTCGCGCCGAGACCGGACAAGAGGTGGACGTTCCGATCGGACACGGCACGACGTCCACCAACCACGCCACCATCGAAGCCGAAGGCGGACGCCTGACGCTCAGTGACCTGGGCTCGACGAATGGAACGTTCCACAACGAGGAAGCCATCGGCTTCCAGGGCAGACGTGAGCTCCGAGACGGCGACAAGATCCGTTTCGGCGGCTTCAGCGTCATCGTCATCAACGTTGCGGCGCGTGCGTAGCTGTCGTTCGCGCCTCCATCTTCAAGGTCGACGAAACCTTGGGGGGGAGACAACAAGCGCAGCAGCTGTCCGGCCGTCAGCGGTCTCGGAGGAACTCATCATGCGCACCGCCTCCTTCAGAGGAATCGCGGCGAAGCTCGCCATCCTGATCGGAACCTTGTTCGCCCTCTTGGCACCGCGCCTCGCGTTCGCGGTGCCCGAGGCGCACATCATGCGGATCGATCCGCGCGTGAGCCAGACAGAGGGCGCGCCGGTCCTGACGAGCGTCATCGAGCTCGTTCAGAACAAGCCGCTCAACACGGTCATCGGCACCTGCTCCACGATGACCGGCAACAGCGAGCTCGACTGCATCGCCGACAAGCTCGAGCAGCCGCGCGCGCTCTGGGATCCGATCGAGTTCCCGGAGTCGTCGACGTTCTTCACGATCCTCTACGACCGCACCGACGTCCCCGCGAAGTTCATCGAGAAGAAGCGCTGGAGCGCCGCCAAAGGCGAGCCCGGCGTCGGCACCGCATGGCTGCTGCTCGTCGACGCCGGCGGCACGATGGGTCCGCGCTTCGAAGAAGCGCGCGCGACGGCGAAGGCGTTCATCGAAGGGATGCGCGAGAACGACATCGTCAACGTGATGTTCTTCAACGACCGCAGCGTCGTCTCGAGCTCCGGTTGGGTCGCAGACAAAGCAAAAGCGACCGAGCACTTGAACAGCGTGCCGAAGGCCTTCTCGATCTCGGGCCGCACGCGTCCGCTCGGACAGATCGTGCAACAAGGAGCGACCGACGGCTTCCGTGAGCTCGGCAACGTCGGCCAGAACGTCAAGGTGCCGCTGCATCAGGCGATGGTCGTCCTCTCGAGCGGCGCCTCGGGCACCGACGCCTCTTCGGTCGGCCCCGCGGCGAAGTTCCTCTCGCAGTTCATGACGAAGGGACGCTTCCCCGAGGACAACACGGTCCAGCCGAAGATGCCGGTGCCGGTCATTTCGATCTGGTTCCCGTCGTCGCAGCTCGAGGAGCTCTTCGAGAACGCGCGTCAGTTCATGGAGAGCCTGCCGAACACCGAGATCGGCGGCCTCTTCTTCATCGTGAGAGAGGGCGGCGCGTCACGCGGACCACGCATCGTCAACGCGATCCGCGCGCGCTTCGACGCGATGTGGATCGTCAAATGGCAGGTCTCGTGCGTCGAGCCCACGGTCACGCAGACCTTCAAGCTCTTCTTCAAGAACACCGATCTGCCGATCAACGGCGACGCCTCGTACGCCAACGTCCCCGTCGGCATCGATCCGCAAGCGTGGCCTCTCGACATCGATCGCGAGGCGACCGAGCGCGCGGCGAAAGAGAATCCGATCTATCCGGGCGGCACCGTGAAGATCTACGGCAACTTCTGCTGGGGCGGAAAGAAGGAGCGCGCCGAGCTCTACATGGTTCCGAAGAACCAAGAGGTCCCCGAGACGCTCGAAGGCGGCACGCTCGAAGACGCCAAGAACGCGCAGAAGACGCTGATCGAGGCCGGCATGCGCGGCAACGCGATCAGCTCGAGCGACTCGTTCGTCGAGTTCGAAGTGCCCGACAAGCCGAAGTTCCTCGCCGGCAAGGCCGACAAGATGACCGCTCGCCTCATCGTCTTCGACAACGGATCGAAGCGAACGAGCGCGGTCACCCGCGACCAGATCCTCACGCTGCGCGCGATCGAGAAGCCCCTGCCCTACCTGCTCGTCGGCGGCATCGCCTTCGGCGGCGTGGTGCTGATCCTGCTCCTCGTCTCGATCTTCCGCGGTGGCGGCCGGCGTCGCGGGAGCGCGCCCGCGGCAGCGCCTCCTCCGCGTCCGGGTGGTGGCGGCGGGGCCCCGGCGCCGATGCCGATGGCCGCACCGGCTCCTCCTCCTCCTCCGATGCCCGCAACGCCCGCACCCCAGTTCGCGCAGCGCGCGACGCTGAGCGGCTCGGCCGGCATCTTCACCGTGCTCCCGGGGATGGAGATGAAGGCGGGACGCGACGGCGCGCTCTGCCAGATCCTCCTCAACGAGCCGCGGGTCTCGGGCACGCACGCGACGATGAAGATCGAGAACGGGCAGCTCTGGGCGCGCGACGACAACTCCAACAACGGCACTCAGGTCAACGGTCAGCGTCTGCCGCCCGGCCAGTGGTCCCCCGTTCCCCACGGGGCGATCCTGAAGTTCGGGCCGGTCGAGTTCTCCGTGACGCTCGAATAACGCTTACGCTGCACGATCGCCGATGGGAGCCCCGAGGCAGCTCGATCTGAAAATCGACGTCGCTCAATTGAGCGACCCCGGGCGCGATCCCAACAAGCAGATCAACGAAGACTCCTGCGGCTACGCGACCACCAAGTTCGGCCACCTGTGCGTCCTCTGCGACGGCATGGGTGGTCACTACGGTGGCCAAGAAGCGAGCCGCAGGGCGATCAAGACGATCTTCGAGCACATCGAGCAGAGCGCCGATGGAACGAAGCCGGCTCAGGCGCTGAAGCAGGCGGTCGAGATGGCCGGACGCCGCGTCTACGAGCTCGGCGGCCCGCCCGAGAACAAAGTGCGGCCGGGCTCGACCGTCGTGGCGATGCTGCTCCACGACGCGGGCGTCGACGTCGCGCACGTGGGAGACAGCCGCGCGTTCGTGATTCGCTCCGGCCAGATCTATCCCCTCACCCGCGACCACTCGATGGTGCAGGCGATGATCGACGCCGGCTTTCTGACCGAGGAGCAAGCGATCGGTCACCCCGACGCGAACAAGATCACGCGCGCGCTCGGCATGAAGCCGGAGGTCGAGGTCGAGGTGCGGCCCGAGCCGATGGAGCTCTTCCCCGGCGATCTCCTCATCACCACGAGCGACGGCCTCACCGATCTCGCGCTCAACAAGGACATCCTCGGAGCGACGAAGCAGGCGCTCGCATCCGGCGGGCTGGACCATGCCTGCGAGCAGCTCGTGCGCATGGCCAACGACCGCGGCGGCCACGACAACATCACGGTCCAGCTCGTTCGCGTCACGCACACGGCGCCTTCAAAGACGAAGGCACCCGCAACGCACGCCGGCTCTCCCGCGCAGACAGTCCCCGACCTTGCGCCCGCCGCGGCAGCGCCCGGTGCGGCGCCTCCGGCACAGACCATCGGCGCCGGACCGCTCTCACCGCGTGAGATAGCGCCCGCCGTTCCGGTGGGGCCCTCGCCCGGAGCGCAGCCTGCGCCGCACGCAGCTGCCGCGCAAGCGGCGTCGCCTCACGGCATCTCCGCCCAAGCTGCGCCGATGCCGATGCAGATCCCGCCCGCCGCTGCGAGCTCGGGGCCGGGCTACGCGCCCGCGGGGCCGCACCCGATCGCGTCCGGGCCGGGTCTTCTCCCTCCGCCCACCGCCGACACCGTCGTCGGCCGCGGCAGGCTCGAGACGATTCCGATGCAGGGCGCCGCGACGGCGCACGACGGAACGCCGCGAGGCGCGGGCCAGACGCTTCCGCTCCCACCCGCACAAGGCGCCGTCAACCCGACGCTCTCGCACGCGCTCGACACGCCGCAGCCCGGCCTCGCCGGCTATCGTCTCGACGGCGTCGCGGGCCTCCACCTGCCGCCGCCCTCGACGCGCATGGTCGGCCCTCATCAACCCGGAGGCGCTCCGACACCCACCATGACGCCGTCGCCGGGTGCCTACGGCGCCGGGGTTTCTGCGTCGTACGCGGGCGTGCCGTCGAGCGCGGCGCGCGGGCACGGCGGCAGCGTCTTGTTCCTGGTCCTCGCGGTGAGCTTCGTCGTCGCGATCGTCATCATGGCGATCGTTTGGGCCGTGTTTTTGCGCTGAGAATCAAGCGCTGACGGCCAAGGCGTTCGCTGCTATGCCACTGCCCGGCCCCTTATGGTTCCCGGCTTCGGCAAGCAGAGCATAACGATCGGGTCCGCCCCCACGTGCGACGTCGTGCTGCAGATGCCGGGCATCATGCCCGAGCACGCCCGCATCATCCACCAGGGCGGGGGCAAGCTCGTCTTCATCCCCGCCGCGCCCAACACGGCGGCGCAGGGTCAGGGTGCGCCGCCGCGCGCGCTCAACCCCGGCGAGCAGGTGCCGTTCGACTTCCGCACGGCGTTCACGATCGCCGGTGCCGCCGTCCCGCTCAGTCATCCCGCGATCGTGCTGATGGTGCTCGCCGTCGGCCAGCAACAGGCCCAGCGCGGCCAGCACATCATCGGGCGCGATCCGGGTCGCGCCTCGCTCGTCATCCAGCACCCGAGCGTCTCGAGCCAGCACGCGACGGTGATGCTCGATCGGATGATGGTCGTCGATCACGGATCGACGAGTGGCACCTTCGTCGGCACGAGCCGCGCGAAGATTGCGCCGAACCAGCCGACGCCCCTCGATCCGAACGGCATCGTCGCGTTCGGTCCGGTGCCGATGCCGGTCTCGCTGATGATGCAGCTCGCGCACGCGCCCGGCGGCCCTGCATCGGTCGCTGCGGGCCCTTCGCCGGTCTCCAGCGGAGCGTCCTACCCTCCACCGTCGCCGCAAGCGCAGCCTCCGCAAGGCCAAGGCGGCTACCCGGCGCCGCCGCAGCCCGGCGGCTACCCGGCCGCACCGCAGCCGATGCAGCCGGGTGTACCGAATCCCGGCACGATGGCGCTCGTCCCCGCGGCGAGCGTTCCGCAGCCCGGCGCGCCGCACCCCGGATCGATGGCGGCGGTCCCCGCGCCCGGCGCGCCGCACCCCGGATCGATGGCGGCGGTCCCCGCGCCGGGCTCGGCGCACCCCGGGACCATGGCCGCCGTCTCGATGGCCAACATGCCCAACCCGGGCACGATGGCCGCCGTCAATCCGGCGGCGCTGGTCGCGCAAGCCCAGGGCGCGGTGCCCGCGGCCGGCGCGCCCGTTCGCAAGAACAAGACGATCCTCGGCCACTTCGAGTTCGGCTCCGGCCAGAAGCCGGTCCGCACCATCGGCCGTACGCCGGATAACGATATCGTCATTCAGCACCCGCAGGTCTCGAGCCGCCACGCGCTGCTCCACCAGATCGGCGGCAACGTCTTCATCGAGGACCGCGGCAGCGCCAACGGCACCTTCGTCCGCGGCCAGCGCATCTCCGCCGGTCAGAAGGTCGCCGTTCAGAGCGGCGAGAAGATCTACATCGGCCCGATGCCGCTGCAGATCGAGGTATCTGCGACCGGCGCCGCCGACGTCGTCCAAGAGGACTACTCGGCAGATCGCTGGGCCGGTAAGCCGCTCTACGAGATCGAAGCGTGGAGCCTCGTGCTCGAGGTGCCCGATCGCGACAACCCGTCGACCATGAAGCGCCTCCTGGAAGAGGTGTCGTTCAAGGCTCTGCCGGGCGACATGATCGCGCTCATGGGTCCGTCGGGCGCGGGCAAGACGACCCTGCTGCTCACGCTCAACGGCTATCTGCCCCCGTCGAGCGGCATCGTCCGCATCAACGGCGAAGACCTCTACACCATCTACGACACGCTCCGCGGATCGATCGGCTACGTCCCCCAGGACGACCTCGTCCACCCCGAGCTCACGGTGTTCGAGGCGGTGCGCTACAGCGCGAAGTTCCGCCTGCCTCCCGACTACAGCGACGACGAGATCGATCAGCGCGTCGAGCAGACGCTCAAAGACCTCGGCCTCGACGGCGTGAAGAACCTGATGATCGGCAAGCCCGAGAAGAAGGTTCTGTCGGGCGGTCAGCGCAAGCGCGTGAACATCGCGCTCGAGCTCGTGACCGACCCGGTCATCCTCTTCCTCGACGAGCCGACCTCCGGCCTCGCGGCCGACGACACCACGGCGCTCATCGAGCTCCTCGCGAACCTGACCAAGGCCACCGGCAAGACGATCATCATGACGATCCATCAGCCGGCGAAGGATGAATTCGAGAAATTCACCCACTGCCTCGTGATGGGTTACGGCGGCGTGCCGATGTACTTCGGCCCCACGAACGACGCCTACAAGTTCTTCGGCACGCTCAAGCAGCGCCAGGGTCAACCCAACGACATCGACAACCCGCGTGACATGTTCGACATGCTCGCGGTGCGCGAGCGGCCGATCTACGAACGGATGCGCGCGCAGAACCCGAACGTCGCCCGCGGCGAAGCGAGAAAGCAGGCCGCCATCGAGTGGCGCGCGGAGTTCTTGAACGACGCGAACCCGGTCTACAGAAAGATGTACTCGGGGCGGCGCGAGATTGGCTCTGGCGGGGGCGGCCAGGCCTTACCACCCGGTCGAGCGCAGACGAGCGGGCAGTTTGGCCTTCTTCTGTCGCGCTACTTCAAGTGCAAGGTGCGCGACACCGGCGGGCTCATCATCATGCTCGCCCAGGCGCCGATCATCGGCGTCCTCCTGTGGGCCGTGTTCGGCGGCCAAAAGCCCACCGTACCCGCGTGGTGCCTGGGCGCGATGCAGCAGCTCAGCGCCAAGGGCAGCAAAGAGGGCTCGGCCGAAGCCGGCGCAGAGGTGCTCAAATCGATGACCACCGCGCCCGACCACACGGCGGCCATCTTCTTCCTCATCGTCTCGGCCATCTGGTTCGGTACCTCGAACGCCGCACGCGAGATCGTGAGCGAGCGGGCCATCTACCTGCGCGAGCGCATGGTGAACCTGGGCCTGTTCAACTACGTGATGAGCAAATACGTGCTCCTCGCTTTCTTCTGCGTGGTCCAGTGCACGATGCTGCTCGGCATCGTGTTCTTCGGCCTCGGCTTCCACGGGGGCATGATGGCGTTCGCCCAGCAGCTGGCGGCGCTCGTCGGCATTGCGCTCGTCGCCGTCGCTCTCGGCCTCGTGCTGTCAACGGTCGTCCAGTCGAGCGAAGCGGCGATGGCGCTGACGCCCATCGCGCTCATCCCCCAAATCGTCCTGGGCGGGCTGCTCGTGCCCATGACGAGCGTCCCGCACCTCTCGTGGCTCTACTACATCATCCCGGCCCGTTGGGGTTTCGAGGCGGCCATCGTGCCCGAGCGCCTGGGCGTCGCGACGGACCCTGCCTGGTACATCGATCTCCAGATGAAGGAGCCGGCGTCGAGCGCCGTCGATTTCATCGAGAACGGGCACTTTCAGTGCGCGACGGCGCAGATCGCCGCCGACAACTACCCCGGCTCCTGGGGCTTCACGACGTACGAGGCGCAATGGATGCCCTACGCCGTGCTGGCCGGGATGACCTTCGCGCTCGTCGTAGTTCTTTGCGTCGTCCTGAAACGCCGCGACCCGGTGTGACGCTTCGATCCATGGAGAAGTAGACGCGCGCCTCTAGAATCATGGCTGCCCTTTCTCCCCCCCGTCCCCCCTCACTGCGTGAGGGGGGTGCCATCGCGCTGTTGGGGATTCTGATTTCCTCGGCTTCGCCTGCGCTAGCGCAGGACGGCAGCGTTCCGCGTGGCGATTCGGGCGCGGTGAAGAAAGAGGACGCGCCCGCCGACGCGCCGGCGGACAAGCGGCAGCCGCCTCGCGTCTTGAACTTCGTGCAGCCGGACTACCCGCCGGACGCCAAGGCGAAGGGTCTCGAGGGGCAGGTAACGCTCCAGCTGGAGATCGACGCGACAGGCAAGGTGACCGGCGCGACCGTCGTGAACCCGGCGGGCAACGGCTTCGATGAGGCGGCCGTCGCCGCCGCCAAGAAGCTCGAGTTCTCGCCGGCGCTCCGCGCGAACGGCAAGCCTGCGCCTGCGCGCATCCTCTACCGCTTCACCTTCAAGCTCGACGAAAAGAAGGATCCCGTAGAGCCCACCGGCCCGACCGAAGAGGCCGCGGGCGAGGTGAAGCAAGCCCTCCGCGGGACGGTGCTCGGCGTCGCCGAGGACGGCAAAGGCGAAGAGGCGCCGCTCGCAGGCGCGACGGTGACGCTGACGACCGCAAAAGGTGACGTGCGCACCGCGACGACCGGCGCCGACGGCTCCTTCAGCTTCGACGATCTGCCCGTCGGCAAGGCAGAGGTGAAGATCACCGCGCCGGGCTTCGACGGCGCGACGCTCGCCGAAGACCTCGCCGAGGGCGAAGAGACGCAGGTGAAGTATCGCCTCTTCGTCGCGTCGACGGGGCTCGAGGTCACCGTGCGCGGCGAAAGGCCGCCGCGTGAGGTGGTCAAGCGCACCATCACCAAGCGCGAGATCGATCGCATCCCGGGTACGAACGGCGACGCGCTGAGGTCGCTCATCAACCTTCCGGGCGTCGCGCGCCCGCCAGCGATCGCCGGCATCCTGCTCGTCCGTGGGTCGGGCCCGGCCGACACGCAGACCTTCATCGACGGCACACCGGTGCCGCTCATCTATCACTTCGGCGGCCTCTCGAGCGTCGTGCCGACCGAGCTGCTCGACAAGATCGATTTCTATCCCGGAAACTTCGGCGCCGAATACGGCCGCGTCATGGGCGGCATCGTCGACGTCGGGCTCCGCCGCCCCAAAGACGACGGCTACCACGGCCTCATTCAGAGCGATCTCATCGACACGCGCGCGATGTTCGAGGGGCCGTTCCCCGGCACCAAGGAATGGACCTTCCTCGTTGCCGGTCGCCGCAGCTACCTCGACGCGTGGCTCGGGCCGACGCTCGAGGCCGCCGGCGCGAGCGTGACCCAAGCGCCCGTCTATTACGACTACCAGCTCCTCGTCGAGCACAACTCCAAGGACGTCGGACGCTTCCGCGTCGGCTTCTTCGGCAGTGACGACGCGCTCGAGCTCCTCGTGCGCCAGCCGAGCCCCAACGAGCCCGCGCTCACCGGCAACGTCGGCCTCCACACCGCGTTCCAGCGACTCCAAGTCCTTTACGAAAAGGATCTGACCGAGCGCGACCGGATCAAGAACGTCCTCGCCTTCGGCCACGACGAGCTCGAGTTCGGGCTGGGGCCCCTCTTCTTCAACCTCGACGTGCTCAGCTTGAACACGCGCCTCGAATACACGCACACCTTCTCGAAGCGCGTGCGATTCAACGCGGGCTTCGATCTTTTCGCCGGCCAAGCGACCGTCAACCTGCGCATCCCCGAGCCGAACGCCCGCCCCGGCGAGCCGCCGAACCAGCCATTTTCGACGCGTCCCTTCCGCGAGCTCTCGGTCGAAGAGTCGTACGCCGCCCCCGCGTTCTACACCGAGCTCGAGCTCGAGCCCGCGCGCGGCGTACGCATCGTGCCCGGCATCCGCGCCGACTACCTCGACGCCAACGAGCACTTCGATCTCAGCCCCCGCGTCAGCGGCCGCTTCGATCTCAAGCACGAGTTCCCGAAGACGACGCTCAAGGGCGGCGTCGGCCTCTACCACCAGCCGCCGCAGTTCCAGCAGGTGATCGAGCCGATCGGCAACCCCGAGGTCGGATCGAACCGCGCGATCCACTACGCCCTCGGCATGGAGCAAGAAGTGACGACGCAGATCGACGCCAGCGTCGAAGGCTTCGTCAAACAGCTCGACTCGCAGGTCATCGGCACCGCGGCGATCGACAACTCCGGCATCACGTACGACAACCGCGGCCTCGGCTACGTCGTCGGCGGCGAGCTGCTCCTCCGCTACAAGCCCGACGAGCGCTTCTTCGGCTGGCTCGCCTACACGCTGTCGCGCAGCGTCCGCCAGAACGGACCGGGCGAGCCCGAGTACCTCGTCAACTTCGACCAGACCCACATCCTGACGCTGCTCGGCAGCTACCAGCTCGGCCACGGGTGGGAGATCGGCGCGCGGTTCCGCCTCGTCAGCGGCAACCTCATCGACCCCAACGTCTGCAATCCCGAGAGCGAGGGCTGCAATCCGGCACGGACGAACGCGATCTACCACGCGCCGAGCGGGGTCTACGTGCCCATTCCGATCGGCGACAACACCGAGCGATTGCCGCTCTTCCACGCGCTCGATCTGCGCGTCGACAAACGGTGGAAGTTCAAATACTGGCAGCTCTCCACGTACCTGGACGTGCAGAACGTCTACAACAACCAGAACGCCGAAGCGGTCGGTTACAACTTCAACTACACCGCGCGCGAATACGTCAACGGGCTGCCCATCTTGCCGAGCATCGGCATTCGAGCGGACTTCTGAAATGGCGACACTCAGACGCTCTCCCCGATGGTTTCTCGCCGCGGCGCTCGCTGCCGGCGGTTATGCCTCTTGCTCGGCGCCGTTCGATCCGCCTGCGCTCGTCAATTCGCTGCGCGTCCTGCAAGTCCAGGTAAACGCCCAAGAGCCCACCAACGACGCAGACCGTAACGGTCTCCCCGACAGCGACATCGACGCCGACGGCGACATGGACGAGCTGGACTACACCACGCAGCCGGTCGGCGCGTACGCGCTCCCCGGGGAGACGGTGAAGTTCAGCATGATCTACGCCGACGGCCGCGACCAGACAGAGGTCGACAGCTCCGGCCCGCCGCTCATCACCTGGATCGGCGGCTGCTGGAACCCGCCGGGCAACGACTACTACGGCTGCTACGCGTCGCTCGGCGACCTCTTCAGCGGCCTCGAGTCGGGGTCGCTCCCGCCCGAAGTCGGCTTCGGCCCCGAGTTCGAGCTCACCGTGCCCACCGACGTCCTCGCCGCCGTCGGCCAGCCCGACGCCGGCCCGCGCGTGGCGATCGGCTTCATCTTCTTCATCGTCTGCGCCGGCGAGCTCCGGCCCGTCGATCAAGCAGGCTCGACTGCCGCAGGCTCGTTCCCGATCGGATGCTTCGACTCGACCGGACGCGAGCTCGGGCCGGAAGGCTTCGTCCCCGGCTACACGCAGGTCTACGTCTTCGAAGACAACCGACGCAACGCGAACCCCGTGGTCAACGGCATCCTGGTCGACGGCGCCGCCCCTGCGGCATCGGTCACCGTTCCGGTGTGCAAGGTGTCCGAGGACGAGCGCCGCAAGACCGGCTGCTCCGCAACCGACGAGTTTACCGAGTGCGACACGGTAGAGATCGACGTCGCGGTTCCCGACGACGTCGCCGAAATCGACGCCGACGCAGAGGGCGCGGACGGCGAGCAGCTGCGAGAGGTCGTCTGGGTCAGCTACTACGCCGACGCCGGCGACTTCGACTCACCCACCAAGCTCGTCAGCGACGCGCAAAAAGGGATTCAAGGAGATCACGGTACCGTATGGGTCCCACCCGAGACGCCAGGGACCTATTCGGTATGGGCCGTCGTCCGCGACAACCGAGGCGGCAGCGCGTTGATCGAACAATTCATCGACGTGACCGAATAGCCAAGGAGACCGGCGCGCCTCTTTCTTCTTCGCCGGCTCCGAATCCTTCTTCTTGCGAATGAAGCCTTCATCGGGTCCCGGAAGAGGGAGCCTCGTCGTGAACTTGTCGGCGAGCGCCATCAATCGTTCGCTGCCCGCCTGTCCTTTGCTGCAGCTTCCCGATGCATAGGCATTGAGCCTGTGCTTCATCGGGAGCTTGCGGCACGCCGAGAAGCTCTTTCGAATGAGACGTAAGCCTGCCGCGAAGCACTTTTTGCGGTCTGCGAAGAGATCCTTCTTCGTCCAGCCCTCGACGGTTTGGCCGTTGCCTATGTGAATTTGCATCATACAGGCCGATATGCCGCTGTCGCAGCGCGCGCTCTGTCCGTTCTTTCCGCGATAACAGGGCCCGATGTCGACGTCCTTGGCGAAGCCGCTCTCGTGATACGAAATCGCGAGGAGCAGGGCCGCCGTACGTGCGCGGCCCTTCTTGCCTCCGAAGATGGGCTTCGTCTCGGGGTCGTAGACGAATTCGTACAGATCGCGACCAATCATCGCGTAGCGCTCGCGACGCTGATCCGGCGTCTCTTCCCATCCGGGGAATTGGTCGTGTCTCGCGGCACGCTCCGGCGGCGCGAACGCGACCATGAGCGCGAGTAGCCAATCGGCGACCTCGCTCTTCATCGCTATGGCGTGCACGCAGATCGACGCGAGGGCAAGCAATTGCAGCCCCGATCACAGGAACACTGGAATGTTGAACTATCCCGCCCGTTTCGCCGGCTCGGGATCGGCGGCGCTCGAATTTGGCGGTGGAATCGAGGCTTTTCGCTGCTTCCTCGCGCGGAGGCCCATCAGGGTTTCACGCTCGAGCGCCACCCCGCGCAACATCGCGCGCACCAGCTCGAAGTGATCTTCGGCGACGTCGTCGATGTCCGAGAAGTGGAGCCTCAGAAGCGTGGCGTCGGTGCGCGCGGTGACGGCATATTCGTTGAGGCCGCCTGCGAACGCGGCACCACCGAGCACGAGCTCGCCAGGACCGAACGCGGCCGAGAGGACCGGCGCCACCCGGCGCTCGACGCCCACCATGCCGGCGAGCACGAAGTAGATCGCGTTGCCCGCGCCTCCGGGCGAAAGAACGATGTCCCCGCGCGAGGCGCGGAGCAGCTCCGCGCGCTTGGCGAGCTCGGCAATCGACTGGACGCTGGTCGTCTCGAGATGGAGCGCGGCCCGCAAGGCCACGAGGCGCTCCACCATCGTGCCTTCGACGACCGCCGCCTCGAGCGCTTGCTCGGGCGTCAAATGAGGGCGCGCGAAGCCGCCGTCGGGCCCGAGATCGAGGCGGAACTGGTGAAGCGCCTTGCCCTGAACCGTGCGCACCTGGCTGGAGTACTCGAGGTTGTCCTCGAACACGTCGTACCAACCCTCTCTGCCGACGACGAGCATCTCTACGGATCCGATCGCCACCGCCGTTCGAGCGCGCGGGCGCTGCGCGTTCATGTCGATGACGCCGATGATCGAGCCGGGGCCGAAGCGCCACGGCTCCTCGCCGTCATCTGCGACGAGCTCCACCTCACCCTCGACGATGAAGTAGACCGTGTCGGCCTGCGCGCCCTTTTCGTAGATGACGTTTCCTGCTTCGTAGCGCCGGTCGACCATCAGCGTGACGAGCTGGCGCGCGACCGCGGGCGGCGGCTTCGTGGGCAAGAGGACGCGCAAGAAGAGCTCGCGCTTGACCCGGGTCGCGCGATCGATCTCAGGCATCTTGCGACTCCCTTCGCGAGCGCGTCGGGGCGGCGCCGAGGCGGCCCAGAGCCGGTCGTGCATCCAGCGCGCCGAGCGCGTCCTTGGCGAGGCCGATCGAGCCGAGGTCGAGCGCGTGGTACGCGGTCAGCGCGGCGACCAGCTCGTCGACCTCGGCGAGGAGGGCACGAACCGCCGCGTCGTGCGCCTCCGGGACCCGGAGCCGCTCGGCGTCGGCCCCGCTCGAGCGCTCGCGGGCGCGCCGCAACGTTTCGGCCGGATCGAGGTCGTCGGCGACCAGCTTCAGGAGCTCGCGGGTCTCGCGCGAGGTCACCGGGAGCGCGTCGAGCAGCTCGAGGGCGTTGCCGCGCGCTCGCTTGTCGCCGCGCTCGATCGCCTGGTGCACGCTCAAGAGGTCCTCGTTGCGGTGGGCGATCTGGAGGGCGCGGAACGCGCGCTCCAGCGACTGGTGAATCTTGTCGCGAAGGAGCGAGAGGAGCGCCTTGCCCACGTCGGTGTCGCCGGCGTTTCGGCCGTCGCTTTCGCGCTCGAGCGCGGCGGCGATGCCCCGAAGGCGGAAGTGCTCGACGAGGTTCTTGTGCGCCTCGGCCTCGAAGTGCTCGCGATCGAAGCGGAGACGCTCGCTCCGGCTCGCGGGGGCGTGCGCCAGGGTGCCGAGGGCTCGCAGGATTTTGAAGCGGACGCCGCCGCTTCGCTCCGCCGCGAGGCGGCGCGCGAGGTAGTCGGCGACGGCCTGGGTACGGTATCGAGCGAGCGTCTTCGGGATCTCCATGCGGACGCGCTCGGCGGTCGCTGAGTCTTCGAGGGCGTCCTGCAAGACGGGGATCGCCGCCTCACCCATGCTCACGATGGCGTCACGGACGATCGCGCGACCTTCGCGGATGCCGAGGTTCGAGACCAGGTACGGAAGGAACCGCTTGTCGCCTGTCCGCTCGATCGCCAGGGCGGCGAGCGCCGGCACGCCACGCCGGTTCGCGTCCTTCTCGACGATGCCTTCGACGACCGGCAGCCACCGTGGATCGCCGTGCTCGCCGATGACCTCGAGCAGCGCCGCGCGGGCGCGGAGGCCATCTTGCCCCGTCTCTTCGAACATCGCGCGAACGTGGGGGTCCTCGAGCAGGTCGGATGCGTGATCGCGCCGCGCGAGGAAGAACGTCGCGCATGCTCGAACGACCTCACTCTGGTCGTCGAGCGCGCGCATGACAGGCTCTTCGTGGCCGGCGGCGGCCAGGGCCCGGAGCGCGGCGGCGCGGACGCCGGAGTCGGCGTGATTGACGAGGCGCTCGGCGAGCTCGACCCAGTCGCGACGGTCGGGCGTCCCCACGACCGCGAGCGCTCGCTCGAGCACGCGTGGCGAGTCGTGATAGAGGATCAGCGCAGGCAAGAGGCGCGAACGTCCGCTGTCGGCGAGGACGTCGATCCCCGCGAGCACCCGATCTTCATCGCGGCTCGAGAGCGCCTCCATCACCGTTTCGACAGACGCGAGATCGAGGTCGTCGACCTCGGCCCCGCCGGGCAGCTCGCCGCGCGCGAGCGCGCGGCGGAAGAGATCGACGTACGGCCTTCGGATCACGACCGCGGCGACCATCCACGAGAACGCGAGACCGCCCATCACGATGCCGAGCTGGCGCGGCTCGGCCATGCCCATCGCCGCGAGACCGAGGATCGCTCCGGCGACGACGGCCTGGGTTCCGCGGCCGAACACCGTATCGATGAGCGGCTTCGCCTTGTCGCGGACCTCGGTCGGAAGGGGCAAGAGCAAGAGCTCGCTCGAGACGCGGTGCAAGCTGTGCCGGAGCGAGCCGTCCGCGCCCTTGGCGGCGAACGCGACGACGAAGCCGCCGCCGAGCCCCGCGAGCGTCCCCGAGAACGCGAGGAGCACCGGAAGGACGAGGAGCGCTCCGGTGACGCCGAGCCGACGCATCACCGCACCGGTGACGAAGATCTGCACGATGAGGGCGACCGCGTTCTGGCCCGCGTAAAAGAGCGCGAAGAACGAGCCGAGGCGCTCCGTCGGGTAGTAAGCGGCAGCGGTCGACTTGAAGAGGTAGTCGGCCACGAGCACCGTCGCGGTCCCGAACACCGTCAGCGCCGCGACGAGCCAGACGTAGCGCTCTTTGCGCAGCACCGAGAAGTCGCGCGCCCAGCCGAAGGCCGACGTCCCACCTCCCGTTTGATCCGCCGCCTCGCCCGCGGGCGACATGGCGACGATGAGGCCTGCGGAGACGAAGACCGCCGCGGCGAGAACGAGGAGCGATCCAGTCGACACGAACCGGAGCGCGAGGGCCGCCGCACCGCCGCCGACCGCCGCGCCGAGCACGCCGCCTGCTGCGATCGGACCGAACAGGCGCTTGCCCTGGGATACCGAGAAGAGCTGCCCGGCCATCATCCAGAACTGGAGCGGCAGCACCGTGCCGACGACGCCGCTGCCCAGGTAGAGGACGAAGACCGAGACGTCGGTGACCGGGCGGAGATAGAGGAGGATGGCGCCGTAGGCGCACGCCATCAGCGAGAACACGAGCGCCGCCCGCCTGCCGAACCGGCTCGCGAGCGCCGAGCTGCCGGCTCCCGCGAGGAGCGACAGGACGGCGAGGAGCGCGTAGACGAATGTCAGGCGCTCGGGCGGGAGCTTCGACAGGAAGAGGGCGTCACGCGCCGTCTCCACCACGGTATGGGCCGCGATGATGAGCGCCAGGGTCGCCCCGGAAACGAGCGCGATGCGTCCTTCACCCGGTCGGATGTCGACGGCACGCCGGAGCTTCGAACCTCCCATGCGAAATCGAACGTTGGCGAGGCCCTAGCCCAGCCGAGGCGCATCGTAACCGCTCGTAGGGCGCCGCGCCCCCCCGCGTGCCAGCTTTCTGACACAGTGCTAACGTTCCGGACGTGGAGCTCGCCAACATCGGTAGCGAGGGCGTCGAACGCAGGCTGCGAAACGCCATCAGCACGTTCGGCGTAGCGATCATCGTCATCGTCGCCTTGCGCACGTTCCAGGCGCCGGTTTGGGGCTACGCGACCCTCGTCCTGCCGTTCTGGCTCTCGGCGTTCCTCGTCTACCAGGGGCTCTTCAAGACGTGACCCCTCATGGCGTCGCGCGGTCTGCGCGATGTGGGTGACGGGCACGAAAAGATCGCGAGCCCGACCGTCTCGGCGCTGATGCGCCTTCGCGGCCGGCGCGTGGCGGTTCTTACGTGGTTCACCGCCATCGCTGCGACTGCCGGCGTGGTGGCAGCCGTCGCGCTCTGACCTGCCATTTCACCCCCCCAGCCCCCCCGCTTTGCGAGGGGGGAGGTCGTGATAGTGTGGGGCCACCTTGGCGCCCCCGAAGCCCTCGAAGAAGGACATCGCGCTCGCTCTTCTGGAGCACGGCGCCATCTTCGTCCATCTCGATCCGCGGCGGGACAAGGTGGTCGTTCCGCAGTCGTACAGAGCGCAGCCCGAGCTCGTCCTCCAGTTCGGTCTCAACATGCGGATCCCGATCCCCGATCTCGAGGTAGGGGACGAGGCGATCGCCGGCACGCTGAGCTTCGCGAGGCGGCCGTTCTGGTGCTGGATCCCGTGGGAAGCGGTGTTCGCGATCGTCGATCCGGATCGTCGCGGCGCCGCGTGGCCCGAGGACGCGCCGACAGACGCCAAAGCGGCGGCGCAACAAAAGGCAGCCGCGGCGGCGCCCAACCCAAAGCGTTCGCATCTGCGGGCAGTCCCGGATGAGCCGCCGCCGCGCGACCCCGAGACGCTCGAGGGCGAAGGCACCTGCTCGATGTGCTCGACCAAGTGGCCCGAGGATGTCTCGACCTGCGTCGTCTGCGGGTCCACCCGTGAGGCCGCGTTCGTGCCCGAAGGCGGTGCGGCGGCAAAGACCGAGGAGCCGGTCATCGAGCCGCCCAAGCCGATGGTCGATATCGTCGACGCGCCACCATCGTCCGGCGAGCCCCCGTCCGCCGAGCCCCCGTCCGGCGAGCCTTCGTCGGGCGACAAGCCTTCGCCACCGCCGAAGCGCCCGCACCTCAGGCTCGTGAAGAAATAGCGCCGACTCGGAGCAGCACCTCGGCCGCGGCGACCGAGAATCGCCCCGAGCCGACCACGGCTTCGAGCACTGGGTCGCGCAATGCCGCGGCGCGCACCGCGACGAACGCGGGGATGTAGCCGGCCTCTCGTCCGAGACCGCCGCCCCGATGGGCACGCGCGGCGATCCGAATCGATTGCGCGACCGGAGCATCGTGCGCCTCGAGGGCAGCAACGGTGTCGCGGTAGCTCGCCCCGTCGTGGACCATTCGAGCAGCGACGTGCCGCAGCGCGAGCTCGCGGGCGCGCGCGCCACGCAGGTAGCCGGCGCGGCTCTCGAGCAGGAGAGCGTACCCCTCCTGCCCTTCCGACCCGCGGGCCGATCCCGTCTCGAAGAGCGCGATTGCGCCCATTTCGGCGCGGTGCATCGGCAAGAGGTGCCCGTAGACCTCGTGCAGGACCGTTCGCTCGATGTCGGTGACCGTGCCCTTTCGTCCTGCCCCGATCTGGAGCAACCGATCACCGGCTGCAGCCAGCGGAGCGAGAGAAGGCGTTACGACGAGGCGGACGGGCAGGCGCAGACGGCCGACCTCGGCCTGCGCGCGCGACAAGAGCGACCGAGGGTCCTTGGGGTCGTCGGTCGCGACGAGCTCGGAGCCATCCTCGTCGGGCGTCTCCTCGAGCCATTGCTTTGCGAGCGCATCGGCTTCGGTCGCCAAAGCGCCGGCTACTTCGAAGCGACGCTTGGCGAGCGCTGCGACGCGACGCGTTCCGCGCGCGGCGACGATCTCGGCCTCGATCTCGAGCTCATGCGCGCGCTCGGCATAGAGCTCGGCGAGCTCTCCGCAGCCGGCCATCTTGGCGGCCACGTCGCGTGCTGCCTGCCCGATGTCGGCCACGTCGGGCGCCGGACCGTATTGGAACGCCGGCTCGCCGTCGTGCCCGGCTCGCCGCGCCGCTTCGAGCCGCGCGATCTCACTTCCGAAGTTGGTCGGCGATAGCGCGCCCAGGAGCTTTACCCGACGGCAGAGGACGCGCAGCGTGCGTTCGGCCTCGGAGAGACGATCGGGAAGCATCGGGGGCCGGGCTTCCTAGCACGAGCCTCACCGGGTCGTCGCGCCGAGCGTCGCAAGAATCGACGATGCCGAGTCGGGCTCGATCCGGGGAAACAGCGGAGCTCCGGGCGCGATGCGCGTACCTGGTGCGATCGCACCGAACGCGGTCGGCCAGACGTCCTCGCCGGTTCGATCGAGCGATCCGGCGAGACCGAGCTGCGCAGCGAGCTCGCGACATCGCTCGGGCAGGACCGGCGAGAGGAGGACCGACAAGAAGCGAAGCGCTTCGAGCGACGTCGCAAGCACCGTGTCGAGTCGCTCCCGGCGGCTCGGATCCTTGGCGAGCACCCACGGCGTCGTCTCGTCTACGTAGCGATTGGCGGCCGTGACGAGGCCCCAGATCGTGTCGACGGCGCGGTGCGGGAGCGCGCGCTCGTACGCGCTCGCCGCTTCGCGCGCCGCTGCCTCGGCCGCCCGCGCGAGCGCTTCGTCGGCCGGCTCGAGCGGGCCTCTCGCGGGGACGATGCCGCCGGTGGCGCGCGGCACGATCGTCTTTACGAACCGCTGAAGGAGGTTTCCCACGCCGTTCGCGAGCTCACCCTGGCGCGCGAGCACCCCCTCGGCAGAGAAGTCGCCGTCTTTGCCGAGCGCGATCTCGCGAACGAGATAAAAGCGGAGGACGTCGGCGCCCACGGCGCGCGCGGCCGCTACCGGATCCACGCCCGCGCCGTCGCTCTTGCTGAGTTTCTTTCCGTTTACGGTCAGCCAGCCGTGAGCGAGCACCGTGGTCGGCAATGGAATCCCCGCCGACAAGAGGAACGCCGGCCAGAAGATCGCGTGAAACCGCAGGATGTCCTTACCGACGACGTGCACGACCTCGGCGTCGGGCGCCCAGCGGCTCGCGGCCAGGTAGCTCGCGAGCGCGTCGAACCACACGTAGAGGACGTGTTCGGGATCGTCGGGTACCGGGATGCCCCAGGAAAAGCTCGTCCTCGAGATGCTCAGATCCTCGAGCCCCTCTTCGACGAAGCGCTTCACCTCGTTGAAGCGCCCCTCGGGAGCTACGAACGACGGGTGCGTTGCGTAATGATCGAGCAGAGCTTCCCGATAGCGCGACAGGCGAAAGAAATAGGAAGGCTCTCTCACTCGCTCGACGGGCCGGCCGGTGGGTGACCGTCCGTCGACGAGCTCCTTCTCGGTGTAGAAGGTCTCGTCCGCGACGCAGTACCAGCCCTCGTACGCGCCGAGGTAGATGTCGCCGCGGTCCAGGCACCGCTTCCACAGATCGAGCGCGCGCGCCTCGTGCCGCGGCTCGGTGGTCCGGACGAAGTCGTCGAAGCTGATGTCGAGCGCTCGCCATGCTTCTCGAAAGAGAGGAGATATCTCGTCGGCAAAGGCGCCGGGCTCGAGCCCCAGCTCCCGCGCCTTGCGCTCGATCTTCTGCCCATGCTCGTCGGTGCCGGTGACGAACGAGACCTCCCGTCCGCGGAGGCGCGCGTACCGGGCCATCACGTCCGCTACCACCGTGCTGTACGCCGTCCCCAGGTGGGGCCGGTCGTTGACGTAGTAGATCGGCGTCGTGACGGTGAGCGGGCGCGTCATTCTCTACGGGGACGCCGCGCCACCGTCGGATCTGACGCCCCCCTCACGCAGTGAGGGGGGTTGGGGGGTGAACCCACAGAGGCAAACGTCATCCCATGCGACGACGTTGCCGCTCGGCACTCGGTTACAAGAGGTTCGCCGCGAGCTCGGCCAGCTCGCTGCGCTCGCCCTTGGTGAGGACGACGTGCGCTGCGATGCGCTCCTTCTTGAAGCGCTCGGCCACCACGCTCAGGCCGTTGGACGCGTGGTCCACGTAGGGGTTGTCGATCTGTTGCGGATCGCCGGTGAGGACGATCTTCGTCCCCTCGCCGCAGCGGGTGATGATCGTCTTTACCTCGTGCGGCGTGAGGTTCTGTGCCTCATCCACGATGAGGTACTGGTTCGGCAGGCTGCGTCCGCGGATGTACGTGAGCGGCTCGACCTGGATCGTCCCCGACTCGAGCAGCTCGAGGAAACCCTTCGAGCTGCGCGCGGTCTTGGTCCCGCCGTTGGAGAAGAGGAACTCGAGGTTGTCGTAGATGGGCTGCATCCACGGGTTCAGCTTCTCGTCGACGTCGCCCGGCAGATAACCGATGTCGCGGTCGAGCGGCATGATCGGCCGGCTGACGACCAGCCGGGTGTACGTGTTGTCTTCGGTCGTGCGCTTCAG
>JBGTSH010000037.1:0-46635 GCA_041940405.1 Polyangiaceae bacterium | reverse complement strand
CTTCGAGTCCCGTCGGCCGCGCATCCTCTTGCTCGAAGTCACCGAGGACACGAATCCGGCGATGTCTTGGATGCACCTCAACGCGAGCATCTCGCCCATCATCGCCATCGAAACCAACGAGACCTACGTCACCCGCGAGCGCAACGTAAACCCAGCGCCGTTCATCAACGCCGCCCGCATCGGCGGCGAGCTCGCCGGATACGCTCGCGCTCTCGGCCTCCGCGTCGTCGCGGTCAGCGCGCACGAATGGCGTCGCGCGATCGTCGGCAAGCGCAACGCGTCGGATGCCGACATCAAAGCCGCCGTGTCGCGCCTCGTGGATCTGCCGAAGCGGAGCAACGCGCACGAGCGTGATGCGATCGGCGTCGCGCTGTACGCGGAGCGATTCGTCAGGCTCGGCGCGAAGCCTGCGAGCAACACCAACTTGCCCAAACCTTGGAAGCCCGCCAGTCGGCGGGTCGCGTGAACCGGGAGGACTCAGATGCTTCGAGACGATGATCCGTTCTGGCTGGTGTGGTCGCCCAATGGCCCGCACGAGCCTTCATACAAGCATGAAACATTCGGCGCCGCAGAGCGCGAATCTGAGCGCCTCGCGCGCAAGTACCGCGGGCAACGCTTCTACATCGTCGAGGCGAAGCAATACACCGAGGCGCCGCCAGACATCGTGACCAAGAAGCTCGAAGGCGACGTTCCCTTTTGACGTGAACCGGGAGGACTGAAACATGGGATCGAATCTCGCTAAAGCCGTGGGCGCCGTCGGGCGCAAAGACTGCCTGATGATGCCGCCTGGGTTGCTCGTGGTCATCACGGACCCCAATCACGTTCTCTTCGAAGAAGGCGCCGTCGAGCCGCTCGACGCTGGCTTCGTGGAGAACATCAAGGCCGAAGGCGTCATCGAGACCATCGAATGCCGTCGCAACGGTGACACGCTCGAGGTGGTCGCCGGTCGCAAGCGCACGCGCGCAGCTGTCGCCGCTGGCCTCGATCGCGTTCCTGTCATCGTGAGCGGAGGCACTGATGTCGACTTCTTCCGCCGCATGGTGAGCGAGAACGAGGCGCGCAAGGATCCGTCGATTCGGACCCGCGGCGCACTGCTTGACGCGTTGGACATTGCGGCGGCACGTGTGCCTGTTGGCGCCGCATCGGAGGCCGCATGAGACTGGTCGTCATCGAATCGCCATACGCCGGAGACGTCGCCGAGAACGAGCGATACGCGCGCGCCTGCATGCGCGACTGCATCGAACGCGGAGAGCAACCGTACGCGTCGCATCTGCTTTTCACGCAACCAGGCATCCTTCGCGACGACGTACCCGAGGAGCGGGTCACCGGCATGCTCGCTGGATTCGCCTGGGCCGAGAAGGCCGACGCTCGCGTTGTGTACACCGACCGCGGCACCAGCCGCGGCATGCAAGCTGGGATCGACCACGCCCGCGAGATTGGTCAGCGCGTCGAGTATCGCTCGCTCGGCGGGGAGTGGAAGCGATGACCCTCGAAGCCCGCCTCATGAAGCACGTGGACGACCTCCAAGCCGACAACACACGGCTCGTGACCGAGAACCGCGCACTCAAGGCCGAACTCGCCGCGCGCCGATCCGAGATGCGCGAGCCGTGGCCGCATGACAGGCGCGGCGATGTGACCGCGTTCTTCCGCGTCGCTGGGCAAGCTCACGACATCGGTGCGAGGCCGCACGTGCCGCCTGAGAGGTCGCTGAGGCTGGGGCTGCAGATCTTCTTCGAGGAAGTATCGGAGACGCTTCTCGCTGCGTTCGATGACTCGGACGGCGACGCTCTCACGCTCGCCCTTGCTCGCGTCGCGCGATGCGTCGACGTTCTACCGCTGGCTCCGGATCTGCCGGCGCTCGCCGATGGCATCATCGACACATTCTACACGGGCGAGGGTTTGCTCATCCGCTGCGGCATCAACGGGCGGCCGATCTGGGATGCTGTCCACCGTTGCAACTTGACCAAGGCAGGCGGGCCGATTGATCCGACGACGGGGAAGCTGATGAAGAAGGCGGACTTCGTGCCACCAGACATCGAAGGCGAGTTGCGCCAGCAGGGGTGGCAGCCGTGACTGCGGTTGGTGACGAGTTCCGCCGTGCTCGCGGTGAGTGGTACCTCGCTCGCGAGAAGCGCCGCCCGCCGTGGGTATGGGATGATGGTGCTGTTGCGCCGGAGATGAACGACATCCGGATTCCGTCGCGACGCGAGATGCTTTCGCTTGCGCGTGCGGCACTTCGGGACCACAACTCACTGCGCACGCTTGTATCAATGGGTGTGCTTCCGGTGTGTCGTGCCCGGCGAGCACTTCGGATTGTGTCGAAAGGCAGGGCGGTATGAGCCTCCTCGATCTGCTCAAGTACCACCTCGGCAGCGAAGGCACCGCCGAGATCCTGAGACGCGAGCACCATCGGCGCGAGGTCGAGAGGCTCATGCGCGAGCGCGCCGAGTTCCAAGATGCGCTGCCGGCGGGCTACCTGCTCGGCTCGACGCGCGTCTTGCGAGTGCGGACCGAGATCATCAAGTGGGGACTTGGGACGTTGACGGTGACGGAAGCGTTGGAGGTGTGTTGATGGGACGCAATATTCGAATCGGCCAGGTCTGGGAGTTCCGCAACGCGAAGGACGGTAGCGTCCACACGCACAACATCGTCCGCATCGACAAGACTCACGCCTGGAGTCGCGAAGGTTTCGGCGGCATCGCGCTTCACGAGATGGGCACCGGGCCCGTTCCGAGCGGCATGGGCGAGTTCGTATTCGTCAGCGAGCCGGATTATGTGGTGAAGTATGGCGGCAGATACTGGCGAGACGGGTACGGCCGCACCACCGGCAAGCAATGCAAGGCGCGTCGGTACGAGGAGAGCGACGCGCGCCAGGTCGTCGGTAACACGGCGGTTGATGGGCGAGGCCATCGCGCACGCGTCGTAAGGCTCAAGCCCCGCAAGCCCAAGCCCAAGGCGCCGCGGGAGGTTCGCATCATCGTTCGCGGCGGTGTCGCATGTGAAGTGGTGAACGAAGCGCGCGCCCACGAGGGCATTCGGTTGGCACAATCCGAGAGCGTCGTCCGCTACGTGCTGGCGGAGGGGGAGTGATGGCGCAAGGACGAATGGCAACGGACGTAGAGGCGATTCGACTCATGAGTGACACGATTGGCAGGCTCAAGGCCGAGCGCGACCGCGCGGTGGAGCTGTTGCGGAGCGTCTGGGGCGATGTCCAGGATCCCTATGGCGAGGGCAAGCTGGGCCACTCGACCTACTCAGGACTCGTCGAATTTATCGCCAGCCTCGACAAGGAGGAGGAGTGACCTCGAAGCGCAACGGTGGGGGCGAGCCGTCGCCTCACATCCTCGATCCGTTCTTTCACCTGTGCCTACGGGAGGCAGCTGCGACGCCCGCTCTCGTGGCCGAGTACGATCGGCTCTGCGGCACTGACCTCTCGCGTCGGCGCGCACCGATCGTGCAGATGATCGACGACGCTACCGGCAAGACCGAGGACGACGTCCGCGGGTTCGCCGAGTGGGTCAAGCGCTGCGTCTACGAGCCTCTCGTGTCTCGTCTCGCTGCGGAGGAACCAGGCGATGCCTAGGAACACGCGCGAGGGGCCTCGCGAGAGAGAACCAGAAACCGGGCTTCTTGCGAACCCCTCTCAACTTCCGAGTCATGCGCGCGCGCGCGAGCTTGCAGCCTTGGCCGACCCGTCTAACCCACGGGAACGAGAGCGAGTTTGCTACCTCCTCAGCCGCGACAACCTCTGGCGAACCGGCGAGACCGCCGTCGTGCTCGCCGAGGCTTGGGGGCTCAAGGACAGCGAGGGCCTGCCGAACCATGGTCGCATCGAGAAGGATCACTCTGTGGTGCGCGCAGCGATGTTCCTTATGCAGGACGTCGACGCCTTCCGCGCTGACGTGCACGCAGGCTACGAACGAGCGTGGACTTACGCCGAGTCCGAGGTCGAGCGCGTCAACCGCCTGCTCGAGGGCGCCAACTTCGACCGACCGAACGACATCAAAGCGAGCGCCGAGGCGGCCAAGGCAGCGATCAGCACGCTAAAAGACCTACTCCAGCTGCGAGCTCAGATCGGCGGCATGGTGCAGACGGGAACGAAGACCGCCGTCCAGGTCAACATCGACCAGTCGGTCAACGTGGCCGATGAGACTGCCGACAACTTCGAGGAAGCGACCTTCGGTCTGATTGCGGGGTACTACCCGTCGTACGAGGACCAGATCGCTGCGTTGGATGCGATGCGAGAGATGGCGGAGAGAGCGAGGAACCAGTGAGCAACTTCAAGATCGGTGACGTGGTGCGATTGCGCGGGGACGTGACGTTCCGAAAGCTGCTCGAGTGCGGCGAGACGATCGCATTCGGCGATGGGCTTCGACAGGCGTCGCACTCGGCAACGGTCCGCGCGTGTGCACGCCAGATGCGCGGCAACGCTGGGGCGTGGGAGGGCTACGTTCGCTGGAGCAGGTAGAGAGCGAGTGACCCAATCGCGCCGGGCTGGTCCTGGCGAGGAGGATGAGATGGTGGACGTAGCAAAGGCAATGACCGACCTAAACGCGGTCACGCGGGAGATCGGAATCCCCAAGACGGTGGCGATGATGATTGCTCAGTCTCGCGACGACACCTTCGAGCGACGCCGGAGGACGGCCGTGTTCGTGTCTACGCTGATGGGCCACGAGTGCGAAGGTGGAGAGCAGTCGTACGGCTACATCGCCACATGCGAGTGCTGTGGCCAGGTTGTGAAGGTGCCGCGCGCCGAGCCTGGCATCATTGGGCGCGCCGTCGAGTTCGAGTGTCCGAGTGCGGAGACAGGGCGATGACCACCAAGCGCCACGAGGACGACGACGGGCCGCCGTACGATGATGCGCGGCTGCGCCGGTTCTTCTGCGACGGTGCGGCGGATCTCGGGTTCTCCGCTGCCTTCATTGGCGATCGAGGCGGCTCGCACTCAGGCGACCCGGACGCCAGACTCTGGAACAAGGGCGTCGTTCGCTGGGGCACCGACAAGAAGGGGCCAGGAACCGCCACGGGAAACCGCGCCATTCACGAACTCTTGCAAAAGCTCTCGCCGGCCACCATCGACGTGCTCTACCGCGCGTATGGTCCGGAGTCGGCGTGCCCTGCGCTGTCGCTGCGAGACAACCCGCCGGCACGCGCGAGGCTCGGACGCTGGCGCTTCCTGTTGGAGAAGACCGAGGCGGCCCGCGCTGCATTCGCGAAGGCCAACCAAGCTGTGCTCGCCGTGCTCATTGCCGAGCAGGAGAAGCTGGAGCCGTCGAGGCGAGAGGCGATCGAGGCGTCGAAGTTGGTACTCGTCGACGTGCAACACGAGGTGACCGAGGACGACGAACTGTACGAGAAGACCGATCTCCCGTGGCACTCGACCGCTCAGCAGTCGAAACGCGACGCGGCGTACAACGTCGCCATGGTCTCGGGCCCGCGCGTCTCTGAGAACGACGAGGCGTTCACGTTCGCGTTCTGGCTCCAGCACAAGGCGTCAGCGTCGGAGCTGCGAGCGGCGCGGAAGGAAGCCGCCGCGATGGTCAAGGCCGCGTGGGATGCGTGGGTGGATGTTGCCGGGGCGCCGAAGTCGAGAGCGCCGAGGCATGAGAAGCTGGAGAGGGAGAGCGATCGATGACGCCCGACGACATCGCCACCATCGCTGCTGCCGCATCCTCCGCCGCCGTCAAAGCGCTCGAAGAAGAGCGTCAGCGCCAGCACGCGCGCGTCTACGGCGAGAAGGCCATCATCGCCGAGCTCGGGATCTCGCGGTCCACGTTCTGGAAGCTGGTCAAACGCGAGATGCTGCCTGTCGATCGCGATCCGTTCGGCATCAGCATCCGCCGATGGGACGTCCAGCGCTGGCTTGAGGGGCGTCGGGTGGCCTTGGAACAGGCCCGAAGGTGATTCGGTCGCGCCCATTGGCGGACAACCTTGGACGCGTCGACGTGGCCGGCAGCCATTGCTACGCGTCAAGCCGCGAGCATCGGCGGGCATTAAGTTTCTGGCCATCGTAAAAGCGGGGATTTACGCTGCCTCTTGACGGCGACGTGTGCCCACGAGGCGCACCGATCAGCTCGCCGTCAAACTCTACTGGCGGCGATGCCCGACGAGTACGCCGCTGAGGCCAAGCTGTACGCCGCCATGCGCAGCTTCGAAGCCTTCGCGCGGGCGTCCAACCAAGCAGGAGCGATGAGCGCCCTGCTACAGATTCACGAGGCCCAGAGGGGCCATGACGGACGAACAGAGACGGAAACACGAAGCCGTCAAGGCGAAGTTTCCGGCGAAGCGCACACGCGAAGAGCGGCTGGCGCAACTGGTCGACGATTACCTCACGGTAGCCGAGAACGAGACGGCCAAGGCCAAGCGCGGGACGGGTAACTCCGTCGAGGCTGGGCGCTGCGTCCAGATGGCGCAGGAACTCGTAGCCCGCCAGACGAGCGGCAAGACCTCCACGACGCCGACCATCATCACGATTCAAGAGGCGCCAGTTGATGACGCCGGAGCCGCACAGGCTCCAGATCAAGCTCTCGAAGCCGCAGACGCTCGCTCGGCGCGCGTTCACTAACGGCTCGACGGTCAACCTATCGTGGGGCCGAGGTCTCGGAAAAACCGAGTTCATTCTGCTCTGCATGTTCCTGCTCGTCGCCGAGCGGGAGCACAAGACGCGGACGCATCCGGACAGTGGTGCTTCGGTCCGCGGGGTGCGCATTGCGTACCTGATGCCGGCGGCGTCGCAGGCCCGCAAGACGGTGCTTGCCCGCTTCCGAGAGAAGCTCGACGGACAGTTCGGGTTCCTCTGCGGCGAGATCAATCTCACCGAGCTCCGGGTCACCTTTCCGGGCGGCTCGTGGATTCAGTTCGTCTCGCAGGAGCAGGGCACGCTCGTCCGTGGCCTTCGCTGCGACGCGGTGGCCGTCGACGAGTGCGACGACATCGACATCGAATTCTACTCGGCGGTCTGCAAGCCGTGGCTCTCTGAGCCATTCTCGCTCAAGCGTAGGCTCCTCGGCGGAACCCCCAAGCGTGGCCGCTACGGCCTGCTCCACCAGACATACAAGCTCGGGCAACAGCGCTTCGAGGGTCACTGGTCGCTGCATGCGACGTGGCGCGACGCCCCCGAGCACGTCGACTCCACGTTCGTCGCCTCAGAGCGCCGGATTGCAGAGCAGACGGGGCAGCTCCCGACTCACGAGCGTGAGTGGGAATGCAACTTCGACTCGGCGGGCGACCTGGTCTATCCGATGTTCTCGGAAGACCTGCACGTGCGGAAGCCAGATCCGCGCGTCGTCTGGAATGAATACCTCGTCGGCGTAGACCATGGCTTCGAGGATCCTGGATGCTTCCTCCTCGTCGGCGTTGCCGGCGGCGGGCGAGACGCGACGATCCACATCCTCAAAGAGGTCTATCGCCAGCACCAGGTCGAAGACTGGTGGGAGGCGCGCGTTCCTGAGTTTCTTGCGCAGCGTAAAGGCGGCGCGATGATGCGCTGGTACGCCGACCCGTCACGCCCTGAGCGAGTGCTTGCCCTGTCCAAGAAGGGCGCCTCGTTCGCGAACACGAACAACGCGATCGAGGACGGCGTCTCAAGCGTGGCAAATCTGCTGGCGGTGCGCGATACGCACGACGGCAAGCGCTTCTCGCGTCTCTACGTCGACCCAAGCTGCGTGAACACGATCCGCGAGTTCGGCCTGTACCGACGCAAGCGCGACCCGAAGAACAAAGAGCACGTGCTGGACGACATCGAAGACCGCAACAACCACGCGATGGATGCGCTTCGTTACGTCTGCATGTCGCGATTCGGTTCGCCAGCGGCGTCGCGATCCTCGGCGGACGACAGCGAATTCTCCTTCGGCTGAGCAATGCAGCGCACCCGCCAGACCTTCACCGCGACCTCCCCGGCGGCGCAGTCAACTGCCGCCGACACGCAAGTTTTCGCCGACCTCGACGCGTGCGATTCGCTCACCATCATCGGCGAGCTTCAGGGCGCGACCGGCGGCACGTTGGATGTCTATCTCCAGACTTCCTACGACGATGGGGCAACCTGGTACGACTACGCCCACTTCACACAGCTCGCGGCGGGCGCAGCGGCAATCAAGCACGCGTGGCACGTCTCGCGCGCGAGTGAGCGCACGACCATCACCACCGTGGGCACTGGAACCTCCCCTGCGCTTGCGGTCGGCACCATCCTGAGCGGCGGCTGGGGCAACAAGATGCGCATGCTCTTCGTGGCCGGCGCCACCACGTCCGCCGGTGCCGCGCAGACCGTTCGCATCTTCGGCATCAAGAACCGCTGAGGTAGCTGGTGGACGCCAGCAACATCGAGGGTCTCGAGGAAGCTGAGCGCGCAGCGGCCAAACACCGTACGCCGCGCACCGTCAAGCTCGAGACGCTCCGCAAGTACGTCGAAGGCACCCAATACGAGGGCCGCGACGACTTCCTTGCGCCGAAGAACGACACGCCGCTGCTCGAGCGGGCACCGGCGATCGTATACCAGGTCACCGAAGCCGCGATCCGGCAGCACGTCGACCTCGCGCTCGGCGAGGGCCGCTTCCCGAAGCTGACCACCGGCCTTGGCGAAGACGACAGCGACGCCGACGACCTCTTCGGGCTCTCCGAGGACGACTCCGAGAAGCTCGATAGCTTCCTCTCGCACCTCTGCGAGCACGCCAAGTTCCAGGACATCTCGCAGGATGCCCTCGAGAGCGGCGAGTCCACAGGTACCGCGTGTGTCATCTACTCGGCGCAGGACGGGTACCTGTGCGGCGATCCGGTCGAGCCGGAGCACGCCACCCCGAAGTTTTCGGCGAATGGCCGCGACCTCGAATCGATCGAGATTCGCTACCCGTTCATCGAGATTAGGCGCGTCGAGGAGAACAAGCTCCGCGCACAGTGCATGCTCTACCGGCGGATCGTCAACGCCGAGAGCGACATCGTTTTCTATCCGGTCAAGGCACCCGAGGACGGCCGCGAGCCGACTTGGACCAAGGACCCTGAGCAGACCCAGGACCACGGCCTCGGGTTCTGCCCCGCCGTTTGGTACGCCTTCAAGCGGCGCATCAAGAAGGCTGGGACCGTCGACGGGCACGCGATCCACGCGACCCAGCTCGACGAGATCGACGCTCTCAACTTCGCGCTCTCCCAGCGGCACCGAGCGGCCCTCTACAGCGGCGATCCGCAGCTCGTTGAGACCGGCGTCAACCACGGCGAAGAGGTCGCACCCACCGGTGCCCAGCCTCGCGCGACGCTGAAAGAGCTTCGTTCCGAGGACGGCCGAGTCATCTACGGCTTCGGCTACTCGGAGCGGCCTCGCAATGCCCGCCGTAAGGGCGCTGGCGTCGTTTGGCGCTACGAGCACCCTGACGCCAAGGTCGAGATGCTCTGCCTTCCAGGCGACGCCCTGAAGGCGCTGGACGACCACGGCAAAGACATCCTCGCCAAGATCGAGGGCGTCCTCGGCTACACAGCGACCAGCCCCGAGCAGGTCAAGGGAGCGCTGAGCGGCAAAGCCCTCGGCTTCCTCTTCGCGCGCACCACGGCATTCGTCGACCGCGTACGCCGCGACTTCTGGGACGGCTTCATGCTGCCCAGTCTGTCGATGCTGATGCGGATGTGCTTCGTGCTCGGCAAGTCATCGCCGGAAAGCATCTACGTCCCCGGAGCCAAGAAGGCGCTCCCCATTCTCGAGCGCTTCCAGCGCGAGGTTGAGGGCAGCGGCGATCGGTGGTTCACGCCGCGCATCAAGCCGGTCTGGGGCAAATATTTCGAATCGTCCCCCGAGGACGAAAAGATGACAGTCGAGACTGCGGCGACGGCCTTCGAGAAGAAGATCATCACGCGCGACCTCGCGGTCGAAAAGCTCCGCGGCATCTTCCCGTTCGACAGCGCGGCCGAGATCGCGGAGCAACTCGACGAAGAGGCCGAGGAGCAGCAAGCGGTCGAACTCGAGCAGGCCCAGGCCGACCGAGACAACGTCATCGCGGCCAAGGAAGCAGGCGCGAAGCCTCCGACCGCAAAGCCGCCACCGAAGAAGGCGCCCCCCAAGTGACCCACTGCGACAACTGCGACATCGAGGTTTCGATGGTCGCAGAGCTGACACCGCAGGGGATCCTTGAGAAGTGCCCGAAGTGCCAATGGCAGCCGAAGAGGCGAAGTGAGCCGAAGGCCGCTACGCCTAAGCCGGCCACTCCCATTCGGATCGAGACCATTACAGACGGCGATCGATCGCTGGTTGACCAGGTTCGATCGAGGCTCGCCTCTGTCGAGGTCGAACTAGAGCGGCACGAGACGCTGAAACGCGAGCGTACGACGCTCCGCGCGATGCTCAAAGCCGCCGAACGAAAGCGATGAAGAAGACATGTCTCATCTGCGGCGCGACGTCAGACGTCAGCGCTGCGACGTGCCCGAACGACGGCGAGGCTTCTTGGTCTGTCGTCGCCGAGGTCACGATCAAGCCCGTTGCTCCGGCTCCGGCCGAGCGTTCTGAGGAAGAAGCACAGCCCGAGCCGCCGCCCCCGGCGCCCTCGGTCACCAATCGAAGGAGCAGCCGCAATCGCGGCTGAGAGATCACCATGGCAGTTCGACAAGGCGACATCGTTGGCGTCAAGTTCTTCGACCCCCACTTCGGGCGCCGCGGCTACTGCGCCATCGCGTTCACCCTCGCCGCGTACGACGCGTCCGCCGACACCGGCAAGCTGGGCAGCGGCGGCACCATTCACGGCGTAGCCACGGCCGCGACGCTGGAGACCATTCTCCAGAACGAGCGGCGCGACGGCCGGACCCTCAACATCATCGCCGGCATGCCCGGCCGCCCCGGCTACGACAGTGGGACGTCCTTCTACGCCGACACCGTGGCAGTCTCGACGAACGACATCACGTTCGAGATCAGCGACATCGACGGCAACGAGATTGACGCCACTGGCACCGACGGCGCGAGCGGGATCAAGGCGATCCCCTGCGAAATCCTCGTGGCCTACGATCTGTCAGCGGCCTGATTCGACGGCGCGCTAGTCGCGCTCCACCTACGCCCCCGCGAGCGGCAATCGCGCGAAGGAGACGGACATGAGCGACGCCAATGGCGCTGCGCCGGATACGGCTGCGCCCGAAAAGACCAAGGCCGACGACAAGCAGCCGGACAGGCCCGCGAATGTGGGCGAGCCGGACTGGTTGAACGATCGGCTAGCACGAGCATCCGCTTCGGCGAAGAAGTCGGCTGAGGCCGAGGCGCTGAAGCTACTCGGCGTGTCGAGCTTCGATGAGGCCAAGGCATCGATCGCTAAGGCCAAGGAACTCGAAGAGAGCAAGAAGACCGAGATCGAGAAGTTCGCCGACAAGGTGAAGGCGCTCGAGCCGGTCGCCAAGCGCTCCAGCGAGCTCGAAGAGAAGCTCACGCGCTACGCCGACGCCGAAATGGCGCGATTGACCGACGAGCAGAAGGCCGCGGTCACGCGAATCGTCGGCGACGACAAGACGCGGATCCTCGACACCATTGAGGCGCTGCGTCCGACGTGGGTCGCGAAGACTGAAGAGTCGAAGACCGACGAGAAGGAGCCTGCGAAGAAGCTTCCGGCTCCAGCGAAGACCACTGCGAGCGGCGCGCCTCCGAAGGGCGCCGATCCCGAGGTCATCGATCACAAGGCCGTCTACGAGCGGCTCAAAGAAGAGAACCCGATGAAGGCCGCTCGATACGGCCTTCTGCACGCGTCCGACATCTACAAGTGACCCGCGTCGCCCCGAATCGCGCGCGGACCTGAGGAAAGCATCCAATGCCGCAGATCACCCGCGCGTCTCTGCCCGTCGAATTCTTCGACATCACGAGCAACATGCTGCTCGTCGAGCCGAAGCCCCAATACCTGCACGCGCAGCTCTGGAAGCTCGCGGTGCAGGCTGCGCTGTCCACGCCCGACGCCCTCGGCCTCCCCGGTCGCTCGGCCGGCGGCAGCGGCGCACCCGTCTCTGGCCCTGAGGTCGACCGCCTCATGATGGAGGACGACGGTCTCGCCTCGGCGACCATCAAGGTGGTCCCGCAACTCGGCAAGGGCCCTGGCCACACTGTCAACCTCAATCGTCCGGTGTACCCGAGCACGACCTACACGCAGGCGTCGCGCCTCGTTCCGGCCGGCACGGACATCTCGACGCAGCCCGTCAGCATCGACGCTGCACAGGTGCCGGTGACCATCCAGCGCTTCGCTGGTCCGTACAACGCGACGACCTCGGCGCCGGGCCCGTACGCCCTCGATCGCTTCGACGCGAAGCTCTCGATCCACTCCCTGGCGCAGTTCGTCGGCAAGTACATGAAGGACGACTTCGATCACACGATCGACTCCTTCATGGTCACGCTCATCGACCTCGTGTCGACCGTGGTCCGCCCGCTCGGCTTCTCCGCGGACGCCGACTTCACCACGCAGGAAGCGGCGCCGTTCGACTTCAACACGCTCGCTCGCACCGAGCGCGCCCTCGACGAAGCGAACATCCCCGTCTTCGACAACGGGCGCCGCATGCTCGTGCTGCACCCGCGCCAGTCGCAGAGCCTCAAGGACGATCCGCAGTTCGCTCGGTACGCCGAGGCGCACCCGCCGGTCAACCCGCTGCTCCAGAAGAGCTACCTCAAGAGCGTCGCCGGCTTCGACATCTACAAGTCGAACACGCTCGACACCGACACCAACGCGTCGAGCGTCACGGTCTACAAGGCGCAAGCCTGGGGCCCCGGCATCCTCGGCTGCGCGCTCGGCGAGATGCCCCGCGTCGCGGCGGCGAACGAAGACAACTTCGGCGAGACCGCCAAGGTCATCTGGCTGCTCTACGCAGCCTTCGCCATGCTCGACAGCCGATTCGGCGTGTCGGTGCGCACCTCGTAAGGAGCCTCGTCGATGAGCTGGAATTCTCGCCGAGTCGCGACGACCGCCGTAACCGGAAACCTCGACACCAACGTGGCGGGGACTCAGGAGGCGGCGGGATCCGTCAACATGAACCAGGTCGAACCTGGTTCGCTCTGCGCGCTGGTCGCCATCGAGGCCGAAACCAACGGCATCGTCACGTTCGTCGATTGGCAGGTCTCGGACGACGCGACCACGTGGCGCGACGTCTGCAACCAGTCGCAGAACGCTGCCGCGGTCGCGTTCGCCACGGGTACCGCGGGCGACGACGCTGTGACTACGAAGGTGGTCCCGGCGCCGCCATGCATCTACACCTTCAACTATGCCAGGGTCGCGATTCGAAACACGACCCAGACCGGCGCGGCGACCGATACCTACTCGGTCATCTACCGCTACATGAAGCCGATGTTCCTCGGCTGAGATCGGAGGCGTCGCAATGTCCCTCAGCGACGCCGAGATCGCGCGCATAAAATACCACCTGGGTTATAACGTTCTGACCATTGGGTCGGAGCCATACGTCGGGCACGTCTCGCTATTCGACCAGGTCATTCAGCCATACGCCACCGGCGGCGCGCGCACGACGTCCTCGACGGCCGTGGCCGCTGCCAATGACCCGACGTCGGCAACGCTCGTTCTCGCGAATGCGACGGACTTCGTTGCCGGTGATGTGGTCATCGTGGACGTAGACTCCAGGCAGGAGCGTGCAACGATTCAAAACCTGAGCGGGAGCAACCTCACGGTGCTCCTATCGCTCGCGCACTCGGGGACCTATCCGGTCGCCGTCGAGGGCCCCGAAGCACTCGTCCGCAGCGTGCTCCAGAAGACGGAGCAAGCTTGGAACGAGCTGAACACGGCGACGCTGAGCGCAGGCGTGAAGCAGCTTGATAACGGCGGCATCGAGTGGTTTCCGTCGCGAGACGGCGGCCTCATGTCGTCGCTCCGCGGCGCCTTGAATCACTGGCGGAACGAACTCGCCTCTCTCCTCGGCATCGTTCGCCTCAACGGTGGCGGCGGTAGCACCGTCTCCCTCTACTGATGGCCACAACGCGCGATCGTGCCCTCCCGCTCATTGAGCGAGGCAGGCGCGAGATTCAGCGACGCGGCCTCCGCCAGCACCGGGTCTGGGTCGTCCCCGAGCATTGGGACGCCGACGAGTATGACGGCACGCTCCCCGCTGCCGCCATCGAGCTCGACCCGCGCCCCAAGGTCGAGCCGATCTCTGGCGGCCTCCACATCACCAAGATCACCCCGGCATTCTCCGGTGGCGGATGGTCGGTCGCCGATCTCGTCCCGTCAATCGACGGCGCGATCCGCAGCTACATCATCGCGCAAGCCCCACAGCGCGACCTCGAGCCGTTCAAGGTTGTGGGCATCGAGGACCACAAGAACTTCACGCTGTCTTTCACGCTCGAGCGCCTCCCCTGGCCGCTCCTGAAGGGCAACCGTCGCATCGCGCGCGCAGCCGGCACCTATGGGCGTTGAGGTCTGGATCGAAGGTCTCGACGAACTCGACGCCGCTTGGGATCGCACTCTTCGCGGGATGACTCGCGACATCGCGCATGGTGCTGCGCAGGCGCTCCGAGAGGGGCAGCGAGCCGCGCGGTCGGCGGCACCGGTGAAGACCGGCGAACTCGCCCGGAGCATCGACTTCAAGATTTCCAGCGCTTCCGCGAACAGCGTCGAAGGCGAACTCTTCGCCGATGCGCCGCATGCGCTCTACGTCTCCGAGGGTACGCGCCAGCACTTCATCCGGCCGCGCCGCCGCAACTTTCTCCGCTTCGTGGTCGATGGCCGAGTCGTCTTCTCGCGGCTCGTGCTCCACCCCGGGACGAAGCCAAGCGACTTTTTCGAAGGCATAGGCCGACAGGCACTCTCCTCGACGTTCGATCGCGAGATCGACTCCGCTGTTGAGCGCGCCTGCGCCGAGATGAACCAATGAGCGACACTTTCGGCTCGCTGACGTTGCCGGTCCCGGTGACGCCAACGCCGATCGGCGATCCGCTCCTCGGCATCATCGGCGACTTCGCGGCGTACGCGATCAACCAAGACTTTCGCACTGCGTGGGCCGCGCTCCGGCCGCGCATCGATCCGGACGACACGCTTCCGGTTCGGACCATCTTTACGCATCCGCCTGAGAAGGTCTCGATGATCGAGGCGGACCTGCCTGCGCTCTTCGTGTGGCGCCAGGCGGGCCGATTCGAGCGCAAGGGCGAAGACCTCCTCGAGGACGCGAGCGAGATCCAACTCCTCTGGGTTCTGCCCACGGAGCACCCTGAGCATGGCGCCTCCGAGGTCTGGCTACAGACCGGCAACGCGGTAGGCAAGATCCTCTCCCGTTGGTTCTGGGAGTGCAAGATCCCTGGCTGGGCCGTGGCGGGCGACCCCGACACGCTCGCCAACGACATCGTCGCCGACGTCGACGCGATCAAGACGTCAATCGCTACGTCGACGTCACCGGTGACCTACACCGGCGCCCAACTCGACGGCATCATCGGCACGTCCAACATGACCCCGCGGCGAGGCCCCACGGCCACGCTGGCGGCGTCCGTGGGCGCCTACTCGCTCGAGCCGTGGGTCTGGACCTGCGTCGACTGGTACGGCGCCACGGTGACGCGTAGCGCGTCCCCAGGTACAGCCAACGGCGGCGTCACCTTCGGGCCCGACGAGGACGTGGCTCAGGTCGTCTCTGTGACGATCCCCGCGCAGGTCTCGACGGCTGGCTCGTTCACGCTTGGTACCGCCCAGGTGGACGGCCGCGGCTCCGACCTCATGGATCTGGGACTCGCCGGCCAGCCGCTCGTGACTGGGTGGCGCCTGCAAGACGTCGACGTCGACGTCATGGGCGACGAAGAGACGCTCGGCAAGACGCTCCGCTACCAGGGCATCGCCGTCTCGCTCTCCGTCCTCGAGACCCTCGTGCCCGATCTGTCGGTCGTCGCCCATCCGCATGCGGAACTGCCGGGCGGCATCGACGTCGATGTCTACCGCGAGGACCGCAACGTTTCGCGCGCTGAACTCCGCAGCCCGTAGCCAACCAATCTGCAACGGGTCCGCGGCCCGCCAATCGCGAAGGAAACCTCGAATGAAGGTAATGGCGAACCCTTACCACACGCTCGACGCGGACGGCATGCTTTCTGGCACGCAACCGGCGTACGAAAAGATGCGACCGACGTCGGCAATGCCGCTGCGAAAGCATGTTGGCGCCTCCGTCAGCGTCGTTGAAGGCACGCTCGAGAAGCACGGCAGCAAGGACCGTCCGAAGGGCGGGATGCGCCTCTCTCGCGCGCAGCGCGTGGCGTCGTTCACTGACGCGGTGATTGAAGTTCCGGCGCGCGATCCGGTCGCCGCTGCGTTCTACCGCAAGGCCATCCTCGCAGGCTCCGTCATCGTTTGCGACGACATGACGAAGGCCAAGGCGGCCCTCGCGAAGGCGCGCGCCGATGCGATCGCGAAGTTCAAGGCCGCGTACGGCGTGGCGCCTCCGGTGAGCGAGTGGGCCAAGCAATTCCCGCTCGACGCTGAGCTTTCGAAACAGGTCGAGAAGAAGACCACGGGGAAGGACTGAAATGGGACAGATCGTTATCGTCGGCTTTCCCGACAGCGCGAAGATCCCCGGCGTCTACGGTGACACCAAGTTTGGCGCGTCAGGCATCTCGCTCGGCGCCGCTCCGCTTCGGCTGCTCCTCGTCGGACAGAAGACGAGCAGCGGCAGCCTGGTCGCAGACGGAACGCCGCAACAGTGCTTCTCTGGCGACGACGCGGACGACCTGGCGGGCGCCGGCTCTCCGCTCGCGAATGCGGCCATTGCGGCCCTCGCGCAGAGCAACGGTGAACCCAACGGCTTCGAACTCTGGCTCCTCGCCATCGCCGATCCTGGCGGCGGGCCGGTCGCCGCAACTGCGACGCTCACCACGAACAACACCGCTGGCCTGGCGGGAAGCATCTATGTCTACATCGACAGCTTCCGCATCGAGGTGAACATTGCCGCGGGCACGACCGAGAACGACGCAGCGACCGCCATCGCTGCGGCCGTCAACGCTGAGCCTCGCGCGCCGGTCACGGCTGCAGCCGTCTCGGACACCGTCACATTCACCTGGAAGGTTACGGGCGTCGTCGGCAACGCCGGCATCATCGCACTCGACCTCTCGCTCGCTCCCACGACCCAGACCTACACGCTCGGCGGCGCCGGCACGGCGTTCGATTCGACGATGCAGGGCTTCGCTGGTGGCACCGGTACGCCGTCCACGACCAATGGGCTCGCCGTTGCGCTCCCCGAGTTCTATCACCGCGTCGTTTGGCAGACGAACGATGCGACCTCGCTCGCGGCGATCGAGGCGCAGTCCGACGCGAAGGCGGCTCCCGGCGTCGAGATGCCTGAGCACTTCGTCACCGCGGCCAACGGCTCGCTTGCGGCGGCCGACTCGCTCGCACAGACCACGCTGAACGCACACCGCGCGCAGCTGTGCTGGCACGAGAATGCGCTCGACATGCCGTTCAATATCGCGGCGGCGATGGCCGGCTACCGCGCCATGCGCGAGGGCTCGCAGCCGAACCAGAACTACGACGGCGTCGTGCTCAAGGGCCTCCGCGGCCAGTTCCGCAAGTCGGATTGGCCGAGCCGAGCCGAGCAGCAAAGCGCGCTCGACAACGGCATCACGCCGCTCACGACCAATTCGGCCGGCGAGACCATCGTCATCCGCGCCGTCACCACGCGCAGCCTCGATGGGTCGCTCCCCGACTATCGCACGCTCGACGTGAGCGAAGCGGTGGTCCCCGATGCCGTCCGCCTCGACGCGGGCGCGCTCTGGCTCACCGAATACCGCGAGGCCAACCCGTACAACGCGCCCGATCCGTCGGGTGGTCGCGCGGCTCCGGCTGGCGTCGCAACGCCGACGGGCTGGGTCACGCGCTACACGCAGCGCCTCCGCGAGCTCGAGGAGGCTCTTTGGATCACGCAGGTCACCGAGAACCCGATGCGGGCCGAATGGAACAATGTCGGTAAGCGCATCATGAGCGCGATCCCGGTCGTGCCGCTGCCGATCAATCACCAGATCGGCGTCCAGGTTCTCCAGATGAGCCCGACCCTCTGAGAGGACGAAGACAATGGCAGGCGCACAGAACATCCAGCGTGGTCACGTCTACGCCGACTCGATCAAGCTCGCTGAGTTGGTCGATGCGACGTTTTCGGGCGCAAGCAACGGCGAGCAGCACCACGGTGACGAAGGCGTCGTCGGCATCGGTGAGGGCAACCTCACGGGTGACATCCGCTGCAACCACATCATCCCGACGCCTGGCAGCGCGGCGAGCAATAAGCTCCTCGAGCTGTTCTTCAATCAGGACTACTGCGCCGTCTCATTCCAGATGAACAGCAAGGCCGTCTCCGGCAAGTTCAAGCTCGTGGAGTGCGAGATCACGTCGACCTCGCAGACCGGTGCGCTGATGGGCTCGTTCACCTTCCGCAACGGCGATACACCGAAGCTCCTGTAATGGCGAAGTTCTCCGCCATTGCGAAGGGGATCCGCGCCCGCGAGCCTGTCACCTTCACCACGCTCGACGGGCGAGAGATCGGATGCGATCTCCGGATCCTAGTCGGCGCCGATGACGAAGCGATCCTTGCGGAGGCGACGAAGCGCACGAAGGACAACGGCGGGCAGACGGTCGACGGCGATCCGCAATTCGCCTTTCAGCTCGACGTCCAGGCTGTTGCGCGCGCGTGCACCGATCCCGAGTCGCCGCCGGAGAAGCCGGAGCAATTCTTCGCTAACGCGACAGAGGTTCTGGAGAATCTCGACCGCGACCGGATCCAGCTTCTCGCTGCGCAGCAGCGCCTCTTTCAGGACCGCGTTGCGCCACGTAGCGCCGGGCTCTCGCCCGAAGACTACATGCGCACGATCATCGAGTTGGACTCGACGCCGGAGGGCGCCGACCACCCTTTCGTGACGTGGCGGCCTCGTTTGCAGCTGACCCTGGTGCGTACTTTGGCCAAGCAGTTGGTGATCTCACTGACGCACAAGTCGCTCTCTGGCTCAAGCGAAGAGCTGCCGGTTTAGTTTTCCAAGAGCGCTGGAGAAAGCGCTACAAGCACAATGGCTAACTCCGCCTTTCAGCGTCTAGTTGGCCAGTTCGAAACATCGCAAGCCCCCACGCGTCGCGCGCCGGCCCGGACCATCATGATCCCGCCGAGCGTGTTTGCCGATACGTGGGACGGCAAGCCCAGTGAGGCGATCCGAGTAGGGATTCGCCTCATCGCGGAAGATGCGCAGACCCGCGCCGCTGCCATGGCGCAGCAGGACGCGGAGCGAGAATTCCCGAATGGCCCCGATCTGGCCGTAGACGATGCCTTCAACACGCACGTGCAGTCAAACACACTGTGCCGCGTGCTGACGGATCCAGAGGACTCGTCACGCCTGTTTTTCGAGAATGCGCCGGAGATGGCGATCCGCGTGGCGATGACCGATCGAGGCATCGCGCGCGTGTGGGAGTCGTATCAGCGCATCCTCATCGAGGAGAGCCCGCTATCGCCGGAGGCGACCGACGAAGAGATCGCTGTCATCGGCCACATGCTCAGCGATGGCGCCATATCGCGCCTTTCGCCCGACTGGCAACGCCGCATGCGTCGCCTCTTCGGTGAGGTCGCCGCCGAGCTCTCCGAGGCTCAGGTCGTCTAAGTGGCACGCGCGATCCGCATTCGCGTCGGAGCTACGGTTGACCCGTCGCTCCGCACCGTCTTCAAGCCTCTCGAGGTCTCCGCCGAGCAGGCCGCGCGCAAGGTCCGCGCGTCGCTCGACGGCGCCACGAAGGCCACGGCGAAGGGCGCGCAAACCAACGTCGCCCGCTCTGTCGCAGCGAACAAGGCTTACGCCGACGCGCTGCGGATGATCGAGAAGAGCCGCGCCGATTACGAGGTGGCGCAGCGGCAAAAGTCGACCAAGGCGGCGCTCCGTGACTTCGACGAGCGCCTCCGGGCGTCGAAGAAGACTCGCGACGCAGAGCAGCGCGACATCCTGAACACGGCGAGGGCCGCGGAGCGAGCCGAGGCCCGTGGTCGCGAGCGCGCATCGAACCGACGCGCCCACTTCCGCGAGGCTGCGTTCCGAGACTTCGGCAACCGCGCCGTGTCCAACATCGGGGCCATCGGTCGCGGCGCAATGGGCGTCGGCCGAGAGGTCGCGCAAGGCGTCGGCCTCGACTCGAGTATCAGCGGAACGCTCTCGCGCAACGTCGAGCTTGAGCGACTGGCGGTCGCGCTCTCGAACCAGGGCGTCAACGTTGCCGAAGGCAAAGGCCGCATCGATCCGAAGCAGATCGAGTCGCGCATCAAGCAGGTATCCGATGCGACGGCGATGGATCGCCTCGATGTAGGTCAAGGCGTCGGTCAGATGGTCGCGCGGACCGGCGACCTGCAAGGGACGCTCGCATCGATGGAACAGCTCGCGAAGCTGGCCAAGGTGACCGATGCGTCCTTCGCCGACATGGCCGGCGCCGCTGGCGAAGTCTCCAACGCGCTCGGGGACATGCCAGAGGAGCAGAAGACGAAGGCGATTGCCGATGTCATGAATACGCTCGCCGCTCAGGGCAAGCTCGGCGCCGTCGAGATCAAGGATCTCGCTTCGCAGTTCGGTAAGCTGGGCGCGGCCGGCACGCGCTTCCAGGGCGACCGCGCAGAGAACCTGAAGACGATGGGCGGACTCGTGCAGCTCGCTCGTAAGTTCGGCGGTGCTCCGTCGGCGCGCGAGGCTGCGACGAGCATCATGGGCATGGCGAACACGTTCTCCACGCCCGCCCGCGTCGCTGCGTTCAAGCGCGCAGGGATCAACGTCTTCGACAAGAAGACGGGCCTGATCCGTAGTCCGACCGAGCTGATCCTAGAGTCGCTAGGTAAGACCAAGGGCGACCCGACGAAGTTCAAGAAGCTATTCGCCAACGTCATCGGCGCGAAGCCGGCGGAGGCGCTCGCCGGGATCTTCCGCACGGAGCGCGCTGGCGCTCTCGCTGGCGGCGCATCGGACAAGGATGCAACGGCGGCCGGCATCCGTAAGGCGCGCGAGGAGCTAGAGAAGTTCTCGGAGGCGACGATCGACGCCGCTGAGTTTCAAGAGTCGTTCTCGCGCGCGATGGATACGACGTCCAGCAAGGCGCAGCAGGCGCAGAATCGCTGGGACGACATCTCCGGAGAGGCTGCTGAGCGGCTCGTACCGGCGCTCCAGAAGCTTCTCCCGACCATCGAGGCCATGTTCAAGGGCCTCGCCGATGTCGCCACGTGGGCGGCGGAGAACCCCGGCAAGGCCATCGCTGGCGCCATCGTCGCAAGCATCGCCAAGGCCGGCATCGAGACGGCGGTCTCGAAGTCTCTGAGCGCGCTGGTTACGCGCGCGTTCGCCGGAGGCGCGGCCGGCGCAGCCGGAGCTGGCGGCGGACTGGGAACGCTGGGCGCACTCGGCGCCATTACGATTACAGCTGCGACCGTCTACCTCGTTGGCCGCGAACTGATCGACGAAGCCGTCAAGCAGCGCGAGGGCGCGATCCAGTCGGCTGACGACGCTCTCACTGGCGGACAGGTCGCCCTCACGAATGCGCGATCGTCGCGCGAAGGCGCCGCCAAGAAGAAGGCGGACCTTGAGCTTGCTCTAGCGGAGAACGAGCGCCAACTTGGACTCGCCGCGGCAAAGAGGGAATCGTCATACGACATCGGGATCGGTCGCCTCGATCCTGGCTTCGCGCTCGCCGCCGCTACCGGTGGACTTTTCGGTAAGAGCCAAACCCAGGTCGAGAGCGAGAACGCTGCGATGGCCAGAGAGAGCGAACTGAAGGCGCAGAACGCCGAGCTGAAAGCCGAGCTCGCAGGCATCAAGGGCGCGCTTGGTGCGACGCTCAACGTGAATGTCACCAACATGCCAGCCGGAGGAATGACCGCGGATCCGTCCGGCCGCGTCGGGCCGCTTTCGATGTTTCCGTCGTTCTTCGTTGGTGGTTAAGTGGCTACGGCATTCGACGGACTCCAGCGCGCGAGCTTCGCCGGGGTCGAATACGTCCTCGTTTCGCAGACCATCACTGGCGGCCTTCGCATCGGAGAGCACGAATACCCGCATGCGCCAGGCGGCGACATCGAGCGACTCGGCCGCAAGCTCTATCGCATCAAGCAGTCGGTCATCTTCTCTACGAAGACAAGCGGCTACCCGAACGCGTGGCCCGGCGACCTGAATGACCTGTTCTCGCTCTTCGAGTTCGGGCAGGCCGACGATCTCGTCATCCCGACAGTCGGCACGATGCGGTGCATCTGCATCGACTGGGACCGGTCGGCCGACTTCGCCAAGATGCGCGACGGCGAGCGGTGCGAGTTGACGTTCCTCGAGGATATGTCCGCGGCGACCATCGCTGCATCTGTGACCACCTCAGCAAACACCGAGGTCATCCTCGACGGCCTGATCGCTGAGGTGGAGGCGGCCGGCTACGAGCCCGACTTCTTCGATAGCGTTACCGAAGCGGTCGCACAGGTCGAAGGCGCCAAGGACCAATTCGAAGGCTACGGCGAGAACATCGTCGGGAAGGCCGAGCAGCTGCAAGCTGCGGTGCAAGCCGCCGACTCGATGATCGCCGAGCTGCAAGACCCGGCTAGTTGGAAGATCGTAGAGCACCTCCACCGGCTCGGCGCCGCTGCGGCCGAGATCAAGCGCGATGCGCTCACGCGAGGCGCGCGCCTCATCCCGTTCGTGACGCCCGTCGAGATGGCTGCGAGCGACGTCGCGACTGCGCTCTACGGAAGCACCGAGCGCACCGTCCAGATCCTGAAGCTCAACCCGATCGAGAATGCCTTCGCGATTCCAGCGGGGACCGAGCTTCGCGTCTACGCCAACGCCGCATGATGATCGCCGACTCCGTCTCTGACCGCGTTGCTCTCCGCATCGCTGGGCAGGATGTTGCGATTGCCAAGCAATACGACGTGCAGATCTCGATGCTGGTGCAGCCGGCAGCGTTCTCGCTGACGCTCGGCTCGGCGCAGATCGCGGCAACGGTCCTCAAGCAGTTCCCCATCGGCTCGGAATTCGAGCTCGTCGTGGGCGGCAACGTTCAATTCATCGGCGTCATCGACGGATTCGTTTCGCAGGACTCGAAGCAGGGATCGTCGATCTCGATCCGCGGCCGTGACCGCCTCGGCGCCGTCGTGGATCAGCGTGTGCGCACCGAGGAGAGCATGGCTACCGCCACCGTGCGGGAGCTTGCCGAGCGCATCCTTGAGCGCTCGCTGCTCGACAAAGACTGGACACTGATCACCGATGCGAGCGCCGGGCGCGCTGTGCGGACAGGCAAGCCGGGCGCCAGCAGCGTCGAAGTTGACGACGGCGAGAGCCTCCAGCCCGACATCCAATTCAAGATCGGCGAGACCTTCTACGGCATCGCCAAGCGAGAGTTCGACCGCCTCGGCTTCTTCTTGTGGTGCGACGCGAATGGCAACTTCGTCCTGTCGCGCCCAGACGCAAAGCAGGAGCCGCGCTACGCGCTCGAGCGGACCGCTCACAGAGATGGCGTCCCCGGATCGTCGCGCATCATCGGCAGCACATTCCGTCACGAGACCACGCAGCGCTTTAACCTCTTCGAGGTCCACGGGCGCGGCGGCGGCGGCGAAGAAACATCCGTCAACGTCGTCGGCCGGTACATCGATCGCGAGATGTTCGCGCTCGGCCTCGCGAAGGCGATGGTCAAGAAGGACGATACTTGCACGAGCGAAGCGCAGGCCGAATTCCTCGCCCGCCGCATGTGCGCCGAGACGCGCCGCAATGGCTGGTGCCTGGAGTACACCGTCGCAGGTCACACGACCACGACGAAGAGCGGCGGCGTTGCGACGTGGGCGCCTGACACCGTCGTTGACGTAGCCGACGAAGTGCAGGGTATCTACGGCCCGCACTACATCGAGGGTGTCCGCTTCACTCGCGGCCCCGAGACCACAACCATGCTCACACTGATGCGCCCCGAAGATGTCGTGTTTGGTGAGGAGATGGATGGGCCTCCGATCGCCGGATTCAAAGGCACGAACGCGTCCAGCTCGGATAAGAGCTTTCTCCAGACGCTCGCGCGCGGCGCAGAGATCTCGATCGCTGCCGACTTCGCTCGCGCGGCTGCGGAACGCGCGCGGAACAATGACGCGTCCACGCTGAGCGCGCTGCGCGACTATTTCAAGTTGGGGCTTGGCTGATGGGCATCGTCTGGGAGCTCGGACACGCGCTCTTCTCTGAGTTCAAGGAGAAGGTGCTCAACGTCTCGCCTAAGCTATTCGATCCGCAGTCCGAGGGCGGCGACCAGGCGAGTGGGCGCGGCTTCCGATCGGTGCAACCGCTCGGCCTCCTCGCGCGCCCAGCCGACCCGACGAAGGATCCGCAAGGCAAGGTCGACAAGGCCGCAGGCTTCCTCTACGGCTTCATCGGCAATCGCGCATTCGGCATCCCGACCACCGACCCGCGCGCCGTTGACAAGATTCCGCCGTGCACGAAGGGAGGAACCAACCTCCATAGCACCGGCACGAAGGTCGGCTTCGTCGACATCAACGGCGAGAGCGGTTCGATCATGCTCTATGTCCCGTTTGGCCACGACGCGAGCGGGACGCCAAGCGATGCGCTCTATATCTCTCTCGACGCGGCCGCGCCAGGCGAAGAGCAGATCCGTGTCGGCTTCGGCTCCGGCGGGCCGGCGTTCACGCTGATGGCATCTGGTAAGAAGGCCGCATTCATCAGCAATGCCGCCGACAATGCTCGGATCGGTGTCGACGATGACGGCGTGCTCATCAACGGCAACACGACCGTGAATGGCGGCCACATCGCTGGAGATCCTACGACCGCGCAGCCTCTGGCGCTCTATCCCGACCTCGCCACGTTCGCCGCGCAGGTAACCGCCGCGCTGGCGACCATCGCAGGCGCAGCCGGCAGCGTCGTGCCGCCCATCACCGTTCCGACGGCGCTACCCGTGGCGAGCAGCAAGGCCAGCGCGTCGCCTTGATCGATGTCATGCGCAATCGTCATTCAGGTGCCGGCGTTGTCGGTGCCTGGGCTGCCGCCGCTTGCGGTTCCGACGCTTCCAGTTCCGAGGCTGCCCTCGATTCCTGGTTTCACCCTCGCGATCTCGATTCCAACGCCGAGCCTCGCGATCCCGGGGCTACCGGCACTCGTTCTGCCGCTGCTCGCTCTGCCGCGTCTGCCGTCGATCCCGGGCTTCACGATTGTGATTGTGATCGTGCTGCCGGGATTGGCGGTCCCAGGTCTCCCACCGCTTGAACTGCCGACGCTGGTTCTCGTGTTCGCCATTCCCTGCCCCCTCGACCCGCCGGCAAACGACAACGGCGCAGCTGAGGTCGCGTAATGGGCGCCGGTGACGACTTCTGCGGCTCTCTCGAGTGCGGCTTTGACGCCGACGTTCCGACGTACGGCGAGCCAGCAGAGTATGCCGCCGCGTACCGGTTCAACCCGCGCACGCGCGACTTCGACAAGGACGACGACGGCCGACTCGTGCCGCTCCACTGGGTGGATGCGGCAATGCAGAATGCATGTCACTTCGAGGCCGACAAGATCGCCGCTGTGCCAGAGCACGGCAACCGACTGCGAGCGATCAAGCACTTTCTCGGCAGGCGTGGCCTCGCCGAAGCGACCGACGCGGTTCGCGCAGCTACCGCCTGGCTCGTGAATGGCGGCCACGTCGAGATTGTCCGCATCGCCAAAGAAACGCCCGACAGGCACGCGAGCGCCGTGCTCGTCGAGTATCTGAATCTCCGCATCGATCCGAAGAACAAGAAGACGATCCGGATCTGACCCATGGCTGTCGACAAGCTCAGCGGCAAGTTCGCGATCCGGACGCGCGACGAAGACCGCGCCGCGTTCCTGCGTGACTACCTCACGTGGTCGCCGGATGCCGATGTCTCGCCTGGGACCGATCCGTACCTGATGGCTACGCTCGTCGCCGACAGCAACCAGCCGCTCTATGCCGACGCGAGCATCATCGCAGATGCGACGTCGATCCGCGGAATGACCGGCACGCTGCTCGCGAAAGAGGGCGAAGACCTCGGGCGACCGCAGCGAGGCGCCACGGGCGCAAGCGGCTTCGTCGTCATCGAGGCGGCGACGGGAGGCGGCACGATCAACGCTGGCACGCAGCTGCGCGACGTTGCCAGGGGCCTCACCTTCGAGGTGGTCTCAACGGATGTGTATCTCCCCGGCGAGACGTGCGCGATCGAGAGCGTCACCACTGGGCCTGTCGGTAACCTCGCAGCTGGATCGGTGCTGCAATGGGTGAGCCCACCTCCGGGCATCGGGTCGAAGTGCACCGTATTCGAGAATGCGGACGGCACTGGCCTCTCCGGTGGGCACAACGCGGAGACAGACCAGGAGTATGCAGAGGCGCTGCTCGACCTCTTCCGGAACCCACCGGAGAGCGGGAACGAGGCTGCGTACATCCACGCAGTCCACGGGATCGCGGGCCTCGCTGTGCTGCGAGCGTTCGCCTACCCAGCGGTTCTTGGCGCCGGGACGATGATGGTCGCGTTTCTCATGCGGCCCATTACGCCAGGAGCATCGCGCCTGCCCAACGGAGCGCACATCGCGCAAGTTGAGGCCGAGCTCAAGGCGCAGTTCCCCGGCGACGACGGCATCATGGTCGCGACCGTGGCCGATGATGAGGTCGTCCCCTGCTTCAAGGTGAAATTCGCACCGGAGCAAGACGGCTTCGTCGATGCGGCACCGTGGCCCGCATACGCGGCGTCAAAGGTCGCGGTCAACACGACCACGACGATCGCTGCGCTCAGCTTCACCGTTGAGAACGTGGCCACCGCCCCAATTGTTGGGCAGACGATCGCGATCTTCGACCCGGACAGCGGCACGTACAAGCGCAAGCGGATCTCGGCCGTCTCCTCACTCGGAGGCGGCGAGTACACGCTGACATTCTCGACCGAGGGCAGCGATCCCGACTTCGTCGCGACCGATGGCGCGCTCGTCTCGCCGTGGGCCGAGGGCCTAGACGATCTCGCGCTGGCCATCCTCTCCGACATCGATCGGCACGGGCCCGGCGAGGTGTACGCCACGCTACCCGATCCCGGGCGTCGACAACGCCGAAGCCCGGAGCCGCGCAACACGTCGTGGCCCAGCACCATCTCCTCGCGTCTCGAGGACGCGCTAGACGGTCTGGTTGAGGAGGCCCAATTGGTCGAGCCGTCGTCCGCGCTTGCGACGACGATCGGGACGCCTGGCGTTCTCGTCTACCTCCACAAGATCGCCGACCTCGGCATCTACGCGCTCTGAACCATGGCAGCCGAAGAAACCAACACGTGGGAGATCACCACGGGCGCGGGCGCTCGTCGTCCAAGCCTCGACGATCTCGGCGGGGCGCAGTGGGAAGACGACCTCACCGATCCGCCGCCGCAGGACGGGAAGCACCTCTACGCGAACGCGGTCCGGCAGCTCTGGAAGCAGGTTCACGCGGTTGCGAAGATGGCTCCGCTCGCGCGGATGACCATCGACTTTGACACCGGATCCCCGTTCATCGACATCTTGCAGGCGCCGAGCGGCATCCTGTCCGCCGGGGGCGCGCTCGGCGCTGGCGGCAGCTTTACGCTTGTCGACAATGGCGTGGGCGACACGACGATCCGATGGGAGCTCGGCGTTCTGCCGACGACGGGATGCGACCCGATGATCACAGTCAACCATGACTCGACAGGAACGTTCTCCGTCGAGGTCCACAAGGAAGCTGCCCCGCCTGCTGGATATGTCGGCTACCAGGTGCGCACCAAGCTCAACGCGGGCGCGCTCGACATGCGATTCACGATCGCGTTTCACTGATGCTCTTCTCCAAGTTTGCGCCGCTCGGCCTCTACAGCCTTAGCCGCAAGAAGCCGCTCGCGAAGCAGATCCACGACTCGCTCGTGAATAGCCTCGGCGGCCAGTACGAGCTTGGCGAAGGGTCGCACATGGGGGCGCTCCTCTTCGCGGTCGCCATGTCGAAGGCGCGTGTCGCAACCGTCCTCAAGCGCGCCCAGGCGCAGCGCTACGCCAACGACGTCGACCACCTGATCCCCGTCCTCGAGGACCAGTACGGCATCACGCCGTCTGCCGATTGGACGCTCGCAGATCGCCGCGCCGAGATCGCTCGACGCAAGGAACGGCACGGCGTGTGGACGCCACAGGCGATCGAGGCGGCCCTCTACGACGCTCTTGGCGCCGACTTCATCGCGTACCGCCCGCTCGAGTACAGCGAGGCCGCGATCTGGCCGACGAATTGCGGCGACTCGCCGATGGTCCTCGTGCAGCCGAAGACGCCGCGCAAGACCATCGAGCTTCTGACGCCGATCAGTGTCGGACTCGGCGCTCCTCAGTCTGTTTCGGTGAGCGTCCTCACGTCGCCAAGCGATCCAACATCGACGGCAGCATCGTCTCCGCAAGCTGGAGACATCTTCGTTTTCGACGCAGGCAACAGCGCCATCGCAGAGGCCGTCGTGGTCGAGTCGTACATAAGCGTCGGCCTCATCTCGACGCTGACCGCGACCTTTGAGAAGCCGCACGACGCGGGCACCAAGGGCTACACCAACTCGTTCCCGTGGTGGACGAGTACGAAGCGGCATTCGCTTGTCGTTCTCACGTCCGAGGCTGCGCAGGACGCGAACAAGCGACGTAGAGTCGACGGGATCATGCGACGCGCGGCTCGCGGCGTCTCGACATGGGACATCGTCGGCGGCAGCGCTAGCGCGACCGATCGCTTTCTACTCGATGAGCCAAGTCTCGACTTCACGACACTCGCATCGGTGACCATCTAATGGCGCACTTCGATTTTACGCGCGTAGGCGGCGTCTGGTCCGGCTCGCCGGCTGTCACCACGGCCGAGATGGCCGACATCGACAGCAAGACCGAGCGAGCGATCAACGGCGACGACGGCGGCACGTGGGCACCCACGACAACGATCGTTGTCGGCGGTCAAGGTCTCGAGGTCACCGGGGTCTTCATCTCGTCCGAGTGTCAGGGCCTCGAGCTCACGAGTGGCGAGATCGTCGTCTACAGCGGCGCGCAGATCAACATCAACTCCGGCGGCGAGATCGAACTTACCGGGGATCTGAAGGTCAACAGCGGCGGCAACATCAACGTCCTAAGCGGCGGCGAGATCGAGGTACGCAGCGGCGCACTCATCGACGCGCAGGCGGGCTCGACGCTCAGTCTTGCCGGAGCGATCGACATCGAGTCAGGCGGCATCCTGACCGTCAAGACGGGCGCATCTTTGGGCATCCTCGGCACCGCGACGCTCCTGATCGGCAGCACCGCCTTCCTGACGATCAACGCTGGGGCGACCGTTGCCATCGCAGCGGACGTTACGCACACCGGTAAGGTTACTTACAGCGGCACAGGTGCGCGCGTCGTGAAGCGCCTGCAAACGGTGACGAATGCGAACGCAACGCTGACGGTGGCGTCATGCCAAATCTGCCGATGGGTCACCACAGACGGCAACAACTACACCTTGACCCTCGGGACGTCGCCGACGCCCAGCGCTGGTGAGGTAATCGAGGTCTCGAGGCGAGAGCTGCTCGCCGGCAACGGAACCGTCGTTGATGGCGCATCGTCGCTCCCGATCTACCTCTTCCACATGGATACGAGCACCAACGGATCTGGCGGCGCGTCGTTCTTCTGGGACGGAGCCAACTGGCGCGTTCTTCAGGGCCAGAGCGAGTGCCGAACCTCGGATAGTTGACCGCCTACTGGGCGATCTCGGCCGTCGCAGATACGAATCCCTCTGCCCCGAGCAGGCCAGCGGATGAGATCCAGAATCCGCCATTCGGCGCAACCATCGCCCCGCACTCGCCAGTCACCGGACTGAGACGGAAGACGTTCTCTGGATCGGCGATGGGCGAACCGCTGGCGAAGATGCCGGGCCCGAGTTGGTCGCACTGAGACGACATCGCCTCGATGTACGACGGCGACGACTGACACGGCAGCTGAGCGATCGGTTGCATGCATGCGGCGTCGGCAAAGTAGATGGTCGGGATCGCGATCGGGAGACATCGGGTCTGCCCATCGCTCGCCGTGCGCCAACTACACTCCGTCTCCAGCTGCGTGTCGTACCACCCGGCCGGCTGCCGAGATCCGTCCTCGCCGATGAGCGTGCGCACCTTGAGGCGCGACCCGCTCTCGTAGCCGCCGCCGACCATCGAGCCGCCACCTGCGCCACCTGCGCCAGCCGTAGCGCTCCCGGTTGAGCCTGTCGGGTCGGGACCGATCGTCTCCGAGTCGTCGGCACACCCCACCAGCGCCAGCACAAGCAGCAGCTTTTTCACCCTTCCTGGGTAACCAACCTCCTCGTTCCGCGCAAGCGAGCGCCCCGACTGGCGCCGTCATGCGCGCGGACTCATTCGCCTTTTCGTCGACGAAAACACGATGGCCCCCACCCTCCAAGTCAAGATCAACGGCGGCGTAGCCCAGACCGGCAAGGTCACGGCCGCGGTCGGCGACACGGTCCAGATGACCGCGGACGTCGGCGAGATGGCCTCGTGGCGCTCGCCCGTCGCTCGGTGGCGCATCATGGATTTTCCGCCGACGATGACCGAGCCGTCAGGCTGGTCGACCGCGAGCGAAGGCGCCATCACCTACTACTACTTCGACGGCAACACGCAGCCGCCGTCGTGGGACATCGTGGAGTTCGGGCCGCACATGCTCGACCTCACGACCACCGCTGCGGACGGGTCGCGCGAGACGACGCGCGCGACGTACGTGAAGGTGCCGAGTTCGAGCGGCGTCGAGCTGATCGGCTACGGCGAGCCGGTCTACACGTGGGTCAAGACGTCCCAGGCGGACGGGCGCGCGATCCTTGGCACCCCCACCTTCGAATCGCTCACGCTGGAGGACTCGGGCACTGGCGAGACGCTCGCGATAAGCTTCGACGGCGTCGATGCCTGGGAGGTCGATAGCAGCGTAGCTATCGCGCTGCGTGCGAGTACGGGCGGCGTCACCCTCGACGTAAGCGGAAGCTCCGCTGTCACGATCGAGGAGGCTGGCACGCCGGTTATCACCATTCTGCCCGACGCTGACGGCGCGACGTCGTGCACGTACGCAGCCGGCTGTACGAGCATCACCGACGGGCATGCGCAGCGGGCCACTAGCGGCGTGGGCGCCACGCGGTCTCTGCGCGCCCAGCAGGGCAATGGCAACGTCGGCGGCTCTCTGACAATTGGCGGCGGGCTTGGCGGTACGCCTGGGACGCACAAGGCGGGCGCGACCATTGTCGACCTTGGTGCGGCCGTCGGCGGCGCATCGGCGGAGTTTCGGGTAGTCGCAGACTCCGCACGCATCATTACGATTGAGCAACTCGCTGCGTCGACGCATCAGCTGAGTTTTGGTACCACTGGAGGCACAGACGGCGGCACCGTCAGGGGCGGGCCGTACCTCAATCTTGAGTCTGCGACTGGTCCTGTCCAGCTGATCCCGTCGACGTCGGTGGGTCTGTTTGGGACGCACGTCGAGGTCGCCGGCCAGGTATCCAGCGACACCAACGACATCGCATTTAGCGCGACCCCAACGCTGGACTGCAACCTGTCGAACCATCATCGAATCGCGGCCATGACGGGCAACATCACGACGCTCGACATGAGCAACATCCGCGACGGCGCAACATACACCGTTGAAGTGACGCAGGACGGAGCGGGCGCGCATACCATCGCGTGGGCTGCCAAGTTCGTCTTTGGCGACACGTACACGAACGCGCCTAAGGCCGCTGCGTCGAGCAAGACGATTTGGCGCTTCCTGAGTGACGGGACCAACGTCCGTTGCATTGGGAAGGAGACTTTCTGATGGCCGACGATCCGAAAGACGCGCGCGTCTACGCCGACGCTGCCAACTTGTCGCAATTCGCCGCGCCGGCGACGGTTCCGGCCTACGCGGACGTCATCGGTCTTGGGCGATTCGAGTTCGAAGAGAACAGCACGACGCCCGCCGACAACGTCGACGTCATTGCGCCGAGCGGCGGCCTTGGTGGTCGCTGGAAGCGCACGCAGCCGACGCCGGGTAGCACCGGTCTCCTCACCGTCGACGTCATCGCCACCTCACCGATCGCGCTCGAAGGCGAGCAAACGATCGACGGCGTCTCGCTCACCGCTGGCGCCGTCGTCCTTCCGACCGCGCAGGCAAGCGCCGCGCAGAATGTCCCGTGGGTCGTCTCTGCCGACGCCTGGACGCGCCCGACGTGGTTCGACACCTCCGCTGACGTGCGGCTCGGCTCCGTCGTTTCCGTCCTTCGTGGCACCCTCAACGGCGGCAAGCTGTGGCGGATGTCGTCGCCGACGAGTAGCGACGTCACGCTTGGGACGACTGAGTTTCGGTGGGAGCCGACGTCAGACGGAGATCGCTCCGCTGCCGTTGCTCTATCTGACGCGAGCGAGAACATCGCTCTGTCCGGCGGTCGCCATCGTCGACAGTCCACGCTCACGGCGGATAGAACCAAGTGGCTATTGGCCAGCGGCGCGACCCTTGGCGACACGATCGAGATCGAGAACGATACCGACTCATACAACCTAGTCAGAGTCGGCGACGACGCTAGCCTTACAGAGATCGCGGCGCTGCCAAACAACTCGAGGGTGACAGCGCGCTTTGACGGCACCAACTGGCGGTCAGAGGGCATCCGTCGCGCCGCAACAGACACGACTTTCAACGTTCGCGCATTCGGTGCAAAGGGCGACGACGCGACCAACGACCGCGTGGCCATTCAGGCGGCGATTGACGCCGCGTCTGGCAGCCTTGGCGGTCGCGTCTACTTCCCGCGTGGCATCTACCGCGTGAGCGGTGGATCGCTGAAGCTACCTCGAACTGGCCCGCTGACATCCATCATCATCGAGGGCGAGGGCCGCGACTTCTCGGTCATCATCCGAGACGATCTCGAGGATACACAGGGCGTTCGAACGACTGGCGTGGCGCTCTCCTTCGTTCAGGCCACCCGCAAGATCACGCGTGCAACTGGAAGCTTCGTCACCGACGGGTGGACTGTCGGATCTAGAATCATCGTCAACAGCACGAAGTTCAACGACTCGAACGGCTTCCCGCTGACCATCGAGTCGGTCAGCGCACTAGAAATCACGTGCATCTCGATCGACGCGCTTGTTGATGAGACCACGTCCACAGTCGCGACGCTTCGAGAGGACCTGCCTCTATGGGAGGGCGATGATCGCGACCCGAGCGATACGGGGCTCGGCTTCTACAAGTTCTCGGGGATGCGGTGGGTCTCGATCTTCTCGAGCGTGTTCCGCTGGCACTTTGGCGACGACACGAACTTCAACTATGGCCACCGCAGGCTAACTGCAACGTTCGACGACCTGCTTGTGCAGCCGAGTACGTCGGGCGGTGCGATTCCAGCGATTTGGATCTTCGGTGGACAACGCTGCTCGTTCCGAGCTGTGCGCGGATACGGCATCAATGGCCGCGGCGGCTGCGTGGTGCGCTATCAGTCAAGTAGCTTCGGCTACTTCAACGACGTTGGCACCGAAGGAATACGCGGTCAGGCCATTCAGTGCATCGACGGGCCATACCAAGGCGGCACGATCGGCGGCGGCATTCACACGCTCGTCGAGGTGCGTCCCGATGGAGCGTACAAGGTGCCAGAGTTCTGGTTCCGCGGCCAGAGCCTGGTGACGCTGATCAATTGCTCGGGCGACGGATACAAGGAGTATCCCGCGGTCTGGCACTTCGATGACTGCGACGACATCCAGATCGTTGGCGGCATCGCCGCGAGGTCACAGGGATCATACGTCTACGCTCAGGCGTCTTTCGTATTCGCGAATGCAACGAGCAGGATCACTCGATCCGACGGCGGCAGCTTCGTTGCGGACGGGTTCGAGGTCGGCGACTCGATAACGATCGCAGGGACGACGTCGAACAATGGCGCCAAGACCGTGGCCGCTGTCACCGACGACCACCTCCAGACAGTCGAGGCGCTAACCGACGAGACCTCTTCGTCTACGTCGAGCGTTGAAGGCGACAAGTGGGCCGACACCGTCCGCTTTGACGAGTGCAATAACGTAACGTCGATGGGCCTTCGCACCTCGGTGGGCGTCGGAAACACCGGAGACGGGACAGCGAAGAGCATCCGCGTCGGTGGAGACTGCGCCAACGTCCGGCTGAAGGACGTCTACGTCCCAGGTGACTGGGGAGACGAGATCGAGGTGCACCCCGACGCCGAGGACTGCCTTGTGGAGGGTCAGTCCCAGTTCGGCCAGAGGGCAACGGGGGCGCGACAGGTCGGCGATCTGGCGATGAACGGGCGGCTGATGCGAGTCAATGCCGACCCGGCAACCACAACGTTGCCAACGCTCCCGACTGGCGTTCAGATCGATCGCGGAGCCTTCGTGCCGCCTTGGTTCGTGTGGGACAACTCGACCAACCGAGAGGAGTGGTCGGCGTGCCTCAACAACCTTGATGATGGTGCCACGATCGGCACAGCTGTTCCGCTTCGCGCCGACGTGTTTCGCGGGCCGGTCAACTCAGAGTGGACGGCAGAGACCTACGGACCGTACGGTCATCTCTTCTCCAACAGGGCGCGGACAATTGGTCTAGCGCTCGTGTTCGCGGCGGCCGGCAAGACCATTACTCGCTCCGGCGGCGACTTCACTGCGGATCAATTCGCAAACGGCGACACGATCGTCGTGTCTGGCACAGCGTCGAACAATGGGACCTACACGATCGCTTCTGTGACCGCGCTGGTCATCACGGTCGTTGAGGCGCTGGTGAATGAGACCACCGCGACGTCTGCCGTGGTCGAGTCATCCACCGATCACAGCGTCCTCTCCGTCACCAAGTCCGGCGCACAGGTCGACATCAGCTCCACCATCGGCGCACTCCGGAACGTCGCCCCCAATCTTGAGCTGAGCAGCACCAGCAGCTACATCAACGTGCTCGCCGCTGGGCTGCTGCAATTATACGTTGGTGGCAGCCCTCGCATTGTCGCAAACGGTACAGGCATCGGCTTCTTCGGCGCCACACCAGTGGCCAAGCCGACGGGCGTTGCTGTCGACGCCGCATCCATCCACGCCGCGCTGGTGTCGCTTGGGCTCATTGCTGCCTAACGCAGCCGCCATCCGCGGACGATTGGCGCCGTAATGACCACGCCTTTGCCCCGATCGCTCCTCGTCACGTGAGCAAATCGCTCCTTGAGCTTTAGAAAGTGCTTCTCATATAGCTCGTAGCTGAGCCACGCGATCCCGAGCGCGAGCGTTAGACTCAGCGCAGTCTGCGCGAACACGACACCGGCAAAGGAGCTGTTGAGCCCAGTGGGCTTCAGCAGCACCACGCTGGCGTTGCACGCCCAGAAGTGCAGGCAGTATAGACCATAGGTGTACTTGCCCCAGTACGTCGCCAATCTTGAGCGACCCACGTGCCACGGTGCTTTGGCGCCGAACGTCTGCTCGACGATTACGAAGGCGAAGAACGAGCCTGTCACGAGTCGCTCGAGCGGCCGCGCGAACGACGTGACGAACAGGTGGTCGCGGAGCAGGATAACGGCGAAGCCGGTTAGGTAGACGCAACCGATCGTCCACCCTGGGATGCGCGCGATAGATGCCCGCGTCTTCTCCGAGACGAAGCACGCGTAGGCCGCTAGGCCGCCCATGGCCATGTCGGAGACGACCGCGAGCGTGTGGTAGTAGATGCGGGCATCGTCTTTGCGCCACCAGATGCGCGAGGCGAACGAGACGGCGATGATGGCTGCGAAGAGCGCCACTCGGCGGCGTCGGACGAAGAGCAGTAGGACCGGCCAGAAGACGTAGAACTGTTCCTCGATCCCGACAGACCAAAGGATCCCAAGCATGGAGTCTGGTGGGCCGTTGTAGATGCGGTCGAAGTTCGGAAGGAACGAGACGTACCACCAGACGCTCGGTGCGGCCTCTGGCGGTATGCCCATGAGGTGCTTGATGAGCGGCGGCAGCGTGAAGCCGGCGAGCACGCACGCGAAGTATAGCGGCCAGATCCGCAGCACGCGCCGCATGTAGAACGCGGGCACGTCGATCCGTCCACGGAAGTTCTCCTCCGTAAGCAGCAGGTACGTGATGAGGAAGCCCGACAGCACGAAGAAGAAGAACACGCCGAGCTCGCCGTGCTTCGCAATGTGAACGATCGCGCGGAAGGCCGCGCTCCTCGCAAGCTCCTGACTGTCAGTGAAAAAGCTGTGTTGCAAAAACACCGAGAAGAACGCGAAGAATCGCAGAGCGTCCAGATTCTCGAAGTGAACACGACGCGTCTCGCTCGGCATGCGTCGAAGCCTAACACGGCGGGCGCCCGCGCCACTCGCCGCGATCTGTGGAGCAAGACATGAGCAGCCGCCGCACGCCTTCGCACCCTGAGATTGTGGCCGAGTCGCTCCGCTCGATCACCCCGGACGAGCGCCCCGCAATCAGCACGTACCCGCAAGGCAACGCGCCTGCCTGGTTCGTCGCGCTCGAAAACCTCAAGGCGGACATGGTCAAGAAGCACGACGACCACGAGAAGAAGGACGTCGGCCGACACCAAGAGCAGAACGTCCGTCTCGATCGTCTCGAGGCGCGCGTCGGTCTGCTCGGTCTCATCGGCGGCGCCATCGGCTCCGCTGCTCCCCAGATTTTCGAATGGCTCACGAGGTAACAATGCTCGACATTCTCAGGGTTCACTGGTTCGAGGTAACCGTTGCCGTCTACATCGTCCTCGGCGTCGTCGGCCCCGTCGTGACGAAGCTTGGCGCACCGCGCGTCGGCGGAGCGATGACTGCACTCGGCGCCAACCTCGGGCAGCTGCTTGCCACTGTGCGTCCCGGCTACGTGCCGCCCGAGCTGCCGAAGGCGGACAAGTGAGGCGCGCGCTGATCGTTGCCGCTGGCTTCTTGGTCGGCTGCAAGACGGCCGACCTCGGGAAGGCGCTTGATGCCTCCGTGGTCGTCATCGAGCGCGCCGAGCCGTGCATGGCCGGCATGAAGAAGGCCGAAGACGCGAAGTGCGAAGGCGACGCCGCATGCCTCGCGAAGGTCAAAGAGAGCTGGGCGCCTGTCGCCGACGCGCTCGACACGTTCAATGCGTTCTTGTGCGGGATCTCGCCCGACGCGGAGGGGTGCAAGTGACGACGCTGGAGATGATTCTCGCGGGCGCGGGCGCAGTCGGCTGGCTCGTCGCTTTGGGCCTCGGCGTGAAGGTGAAGAAGACGACGCCGAGGGGCGATCGGTTTCGCTAACTCATCTGTGGAGCGCAGTATGGCTCGTTTGCTCGTCCTGTCAGCCATTTTGGGCGTGGTCGGGTGCGCTCCGCAGTGGAGTCAGCCGCGCGCCAGCTTCTACGAGCCGACCGATCTGCTCATCTGCGTCGACTTGCCGGAGCGTCACTTGGACGCTGCCCGCGAGGCGATAACCGGATGGGACACGGCATTGCGCGGCTGGAAGCGGGTCCGCATGGTGCACGCGCTACCGTACGCGGAGTGCAATCTGACCGTGGCCGAAACTTCATCGTGGAAGCCCGAAGACTCGGCTTCGGCCGGGTGGACGTCGCGGATCGGCGGCTCCGAAATCTTCCTCGTGCGCGGACGTTACGAGCACATGGCCGCCGTCGTCCTGAGTCACGAGATTGGTCACGCCATGGGCGCCAGTCACGTCGATCGCACTCTCATGAATCCGACGCTGACGCCGGAGATGCGCGTGTGCCCAGACGTGACAACGATCGCGCAGGTCGCCGCATTCCACCATCTGGACCTCGACGTCCTTGCCTGGTGCTACCCATGAGCATCATCCGCGAACTCCTCGCCAGCGCAATCGAGTACGCGTCCGAGCGCATCGCGTGGGCCGTCATGAGTGCAGGCGACGCCGCCAGTAGGCGAATCTGCCCACCGCGACCGGTGCCGGCGCAAACGGCGCGAAACTCTGATCTCGACGAACGGAGCGAGCTTGACCCGCGATGAGACGCCGACGCCGAAGCACACTCCGTCGGTTCTGCTTGGTCCCATCCTCGCTCAGCTTGCGCGCGAGTATGCGCTGAGACTCGACGATGAGGCCGCCACGGTTGGCCGCGAGCGGATGCCAAACCGTTTCGAGTCGTGCACCGACCTCGCTCGGCGCATGCGCTACCTGATGCTGGAGTTCGAACGATGGGCCGGCATGAAGCAGCCGAGTCGGGATGCGATGGATCAAACGATGGCAATGTGGCGCGATTGCAAGGCGCAGGCCGACGCGCTCCGACTCCCGAGTGGAGACTTGACGCCTTGACCACGCTCGCGCTCGTCGGTGCCGCCGTGTTGTGCTGCGCGGCCCTCGTTGTCCTGACGCTCTTCGCCTTCGGTCTTATCTGATGGCGATCCGTCTTTTGGACACCAGCGTCCACTTCTCGCATTCCAAGTCGGCACTCTAGTTGGAGCGCGCGCGAACGTTGCTCCCGTCGGCCGTTCTGTCTCTGCGCGAGTTGCGGGCGACGGCGGTGACGCAAGAGGAGCGCGAGTTGCTGGAAACGTTGCTTGTGCGCGTCCTCGAAGAACGGCGACGCAAGTATGCGGCGGAGAACAAGCAACCGACCAAGAGGTGAGCGTGCGTCTGCTGTGGCTCACGTTCAAGGATCGGCACAAGCGCCGCAAACCCTGGCACGTCTACCTCTCCGACGAGCGTCCAGGCAAAGACAGCGACGCCGAGGCGAGGCCGAGGCCGCGCACCATCACGATCTACGCCGGGTGCCCGTACTGGCGAATCTTCGAGTGTCTCGAGCACGAGATCGTTCACGCGGCGATCGACGAGCCGGAGAACAACAATGACGCGACGCTGCAATTGCAGGACGCCGCGGAAGAGTACGTAGCGCGCCGAATCGAGGGCGGTCTGTGGCCCGTCTTCGCTTCGCTTGGCGCCAAACTGCCGCCGTTTCCAACTGGCTTTCGCGAGTTGCGGCGACGTTGCCGGAGAACTGCATGAAGTGGACGGACGAAGCGATCGACGCCGCGATTGTCATCCTCGGCGAGTCGCGGCGCACGGAGGACGCGGCGGCCACGTTCTCGAGTAAGTACAAGGTCGAGGTCACCAACGACTCGATGAAGCACGGCTTCAATGCTGCGAGGAAGCGGGGTCGACCACTCGGCACGCTCGCCTCGTACCTGAAGAGCGGCTTCTCCGGCGCACACATTGCCGATCTCGCTGACGACGACCAGCCGACGACGCCAAGGCTTGCGCCGCGGGACACGATGCCTGCGCCGCCGCCTGAGCCTTCAGGAGAGTTGCCCGAGACGCCCGATCGCGCATTCGTCGCGCCCGCTCCGCGCTCCTGGTCGATGCCGAAGAGCGGATCGAGCCGATGGCTGCTCATTCCGGACACGCACGCGCCGTTTCATGATTCGATCGCGTGGCGCTGCATGCTCAACGCTGCGCGTGTCGCGAGACCTGACGGAATCGTCGTCATCGGCGACTTTGCCGACTTTTACGCGGTGTCGTTCCACGAGAAAAACCCGGCCAGATCCTCGCGCCTCGTGGACGAACTTCCGTGCATCAATGAGCGCCTCGACGAACTCGACTCGCTCGGAGCACGCACTAAGGTGTTTTGCCGCGGCAACCACGAGGCTAGGCTCGATCGCTACATCGCGGAGAACGCAAAGGCGCTGCTCGGCTTCCCTGGGCTCAGCATGAACGATGCGTTTCGTCTGACCAAGCGCGGGTGGGTAGACGTTCCGTATCTCGCTACGTACGCCGTAGGTGACTGCGTTTTCACGCACACGATTACGAAGTATGGCGGTCAGAACGCGCACCGAAACATCCGCGACGCGTACAACACGAACGCTGTGCAGGGGCACACGCACAAATTGTCGTGGGAGATCCGCGGCGACTTCTTCGGCGGCTCGCGCGTCGGGATGACGATCGGATCGCTCATGTCGTTCGACCTTGTGGAGCACGAGCACAAGGCGAAGGCGGCGAAGGAATGGCACCACGGATTCGGCCTCGGAACGCTCGACCACGAAACGGGGCGCATGCACCTCCAACCGATCGCGATCACGCACGGGCGATGCTCCGTTGACGGCCGCGTGGTGAGCGCGTGATGCGCGTCCGCCTCAACCGCGCATTGCAGGCGCCGTCGCTCTCGATCTGCGAAGAGCTGGAGCGCGACCTCGGCCCGAAGCCTGGCATCGAGAATCCGCACCGCGAGGCGCTCGCCAAGGTCTTCGCCGAGCGCGAGGCGATCGGAATGGCGCGCTACGGCAAGCCGCTTGACCCGTTCGAGCTCGAGCGCCGATGGGTGCCAGAGACGATCGAAGAGCTGGCGGACGGCTGCGTCTACATGACGGCGGAGCTGCGCCTGCTCGCGCCCGAGAAGCGAGCCGACTTCGACGCGAAGTGGCGACACACGCGCGTCAAGGAAGCGCGCCGCCACATCGAGAAAGCGATGCTGATCTTGCTGGAGTTGGAGAAGTGAGCGTCCACGCTACACGCGTCAGCGATGCCTTCGTCGAGCGATGGATCCAGGTCGACGATGAGACGGAGATCGCGATCGTCTACGATCTCGCCATCAACGTCGACACGCGCCGAAAACTCTTCGCACGCCTCGACTATGCGGAGGCCCACCAGGTCGCCGATCGGCTCGGCGCATCCATCGTCAGCCGCGAGACGCTGGAGAAGGTCCGTCTCGCCGCCGCTGCGATCCTGGAGCCGTACACGCTTCCGGCCGACTCGCTCATGGCGAGCCTGGAGCGGTGCCTCCAGCACGATCGCGAAGTCTGGGAACGAATCGACGCGCTCGGGCTCCCCGTCGACGCCCTCATCCTCGGGATGGGGAAGCACCACATCGCGGGGGCGCCTCCCGGCCGTTGCTACCTCATGGGCTGGTGGACGCGCTTTCTGGAGCGCTACACGTCGTCCAGGCGCGGCCCTGGGTGGGTGCAGCAGGGTGCCGCTCCTGGCTCCCCTGGGCCCCACGGTGCCGGCCAGAGGGACTACGCGACGACGACCATCCTGGAGCGGCGACGCCGCAGCCTCGGCTCACGCATCGTCGGCAGCGTCACCGCGGCCGTATCGTGGCTTGTGGGCGGCCTCAGGCCGACGGCATCGCTTGTGTCTCCGGACGGCGACATTGATCGCATGCCTTCGCTCGGAGACAGGGCACTCGCTATCGCCGCCAAGGAGCTCGGCGTCAAGGAAACGCCAGGGCCCGGCATCGCGAAGCGCGTGTCCGAGTACCTCTCCGTGTGCGTCGGCCGTCCGGAGCGGGGCGCTGCGGCTTCCGGCAAGCCGCTGGGGCTCGTTGACGATGCCGTGCCGTGGTGCTCAGCCTTTGCCTCGTGGTGCATGCTGCAAGCGCTCCAGGCCGGCGACGCGCGCCCCCACGAGCCACGCGCGGCGGTCTGGGAACTCGTTGCCGATGCGCGAGAGCGTGGCACCTGGCGCGACGTCTCGACGGGCTACCGGCCGAGGCCTGGCGACCTCGGGATCTACAAGCGCGCCGGTGGCGACCCGCGGATCAAGGGCCAGAGCGGCCACGTCGACAGGGTCGAAACGACGGGTGCCGACAGCTACACCGCGATCGGCGGCAACGAGGGCGACATGGTCAAGCGCGAGGCGCAGCGATACGACGCTGCCGACCTGTGCGGCTGGGTCGCATACGGATGACCTGAGAGCCCGCACACCTCCAGCAGGCTCAGCCCGCCCCGGCTTCGGCCGGCGGCGGGTTTTTCTTTTTGGCGCGCACGTGTCGCGCGAGCGGCCCGACGCTTGGGCGCGTCTCAGTCGTCAGCGAGTGCGCGGAGAAGACGTCTCCGCATGGGCATTCGAACATCAGCAGCATGGCGCCGCCGCCGAATGACTCCTGCCAGCCGATCTCGGTCGCGTGCTCGTAACCTCCGCTGGAGCAGAGCGAGCAACTCATGACGCCCACTGCATCCAGTCCGCGCGCGGGAAGCGCTCGCAGAACGGCGCCCAGCCTGGCTCGCGCGCGTTGACGAAGCGCCACTCGATATCGGGTTTCCAGCCTTCGCCTTCGTCGTCGTGTGCATCCAAGATGACGCGCTTCGCGTCCTCTTCGTCGGTGGCCATGACGGCTGCGACGATCGATGCTTGGTCCTGGTCCTCACCATCGAGCATTCGCCATCCCGACTCCCACCAAGGCGAGTGCAGTTCGAACGCGCCAGCGTACCACCATGAGACCCAAAACGGCCTTTTCTCAGTCGACATGTTCAGCCTCCCACGCATCGAAAAGATCCTGCGCTTCTTGCCACTCGGCCTCGGTCAACTCCGGCACCTCCCCACCCTGCATCGCGCGGAGAACAGCGGCGAGGAGGAGAAGCTGGCGGAGGGTCATGAGACACCATGCACTTCCTCGGCCCAGTCGAGAAACGCTTGGGTGCCGTCGATTGCAGGCGCGGCCTTGACCTCGGCCACCTTGTCGGCAACCGCCTCCTCCGATGCTACCGAGTCGCCGGTGATTTCGATCTCGAGATCGGTCAACCTCTTTCCCCAACTGAGCAAAGGCCTCGGCGAGGCCGGTGTGTACGCCTGAAACGCCTCGAGACTGGAGAAGAGTCTTACCCATCGCTCCTGGTCGCTCAGGAAGCGACGCCGCAAGATGACGCCAGGGTTGCGTCGAGCGCGCCTCATCGCTCCCACCCCCTCACCGTCTTGCACGCATCCGCAATCGCCTCGCTGACGCTTTCGCCGCTGCCGATGATGTCGCCCGTCTCGTCGTCGGTTACGCCGAGCAACCGCGTTTCCTCACAGCGCGAGAACGAGAAGCGAGCCACGCCGAGGCGCGCTAGGTCGTCCGCAAGCTCCTCTGTCAGCGCGCTCTCGCGGGTGACGTCGAAGTGATCGAGGCGCACCGTCGCGCCGTTCGCGAGTGCGCTGACGTCGTCGCAGTCGTTCCCGTTCTCGCGGTTCGATTCGAGGAACGAGGCGAGCGTGGTGACGCACTGCTCGGTGTTCGTCGCGATGTCGGTAAGGGTTAGGATGACCATCACGCGACCTCTTTCTTGGCGGGCGTCGAGACGACCGACAACATCCCGAGGGCCATCAACTCTGCAACCGCGCGCGACGTTGCGCCGCGGATGTTGCGAGCGGATCCATCGGTGAGAACGACGCCGCGCTTGCTTACGCGCTGCCAGAGGAAGCACGCGCCGCCGTCGCGCTGCGGGAGAAAGGGTGCGCAAAGCTCGAAGGTCCCATTGTCGGCCTTCGTCGGGGCGCCTTCGATCTTGATGATCGTGCCCTCGCAAAGAAAGCCGCTCGGGTTCTCCGTCGTCGCCCAGTTCGTGCTCGCCGCGTCGTTCATGAAAGACAGTATTACACACCTAGTGTGTTTTACGCAAGGGGTTAGCGGCGCTTTTTCTTCTTTTCTTCGACCGTCGGAATCCCCAGCTTTTCCGCTGCGCAGCGAATGGCGTAGCGAATCGCGAGGCTCCGGGACCGTGGCCCGCCGCCCAGTTCGGCCATGACCTTGGCGAGCAAGGCGCGGTCCTCGGCGAGGAGGATGACGTTGATTCTGTCCTGGTCGGTCGTCTCGGGCATGGTCGGACTGTAGCCACTCAGTGTGTTTTCCGCCAGCAACCCCGCCGACCCTCGGCGCTCGGGTGGAGCCTCGGGCAAGCGCGCTGCTGCTGGTGGTGCGATCGGGATGTCACAGAACGAGGGCGCCGCCGCTCCACCGACGACGGCGTGGGAGTCAGGCGGCCTTTCGCTCGCGCGGCTGCGCCTCAGCCATCGCGGCCCGATGGCGCTCTTCTTCGTCGCTCGCGATGTCGCCGCGGACCACCAGCCACCGGAGCAGCACCGCAGCGGTCAGGCGGACGTCATCGAGGCAGTAGGCTGCGACCTCTGAGCGCTTGCCGTCGCGCCACATCGCTTCGACGTCGCCGCCGTGGCCGCTCTTGCCTTCGAGGCCGACGAGTCGGGCCCAGACGTCGAGGCCGCTGTAGGTCGCCGCGCCGTGCTCTGAGAGCTCGTCGCAAAGGTCGACATGTCCTTCGGTCTTGTAGCGGACGCGGGCCCCATGACGCTTCCACCACCACGGCCAAGGAACGCCGTGCTTCAGCATGCGCGCGACCAGCACTGGGAGGTCAAAGCGCCGTCCACCGAATGAGCAAATGTCGGCACCTGGTCGCTTCCGGAACCCCGCAGCGAACGCGTGCAGGATCTCTGGCTCGTCGCCGAGAAGCGCACCGATCCGAGTCTTGCTTGGATCGCCGAGGTCTACCTGCATCCAACCGAGGCACACCACTTGATGCCATGGTGGAGGCGGACACTCATCCGGCCTCTTCGGTGGCGGCAGAGACTCATCCCTGATCGTCTCAATGTCGATGACCGTCCACTGTTGCGGAAGTTCGTCTCGGCTCACGCGGCGACCTTGCGCCCCTTCCTCGGGGCAGCCTTAGCGATCAGCGCAGGACCGGTAACGCCGCGCTTGATTCGACAATAGAGCGTCACGATGTCGATACCATACTTCCTGGCGACATCGGCCATGCACATGGTCTCGCCCGTGTGGAGCGTCACCATTCGATTCGTACGCTTGTTCCGCGCCTGCTCCCCGGTGGTCGCCCATCGGCAGTTGCCTGGCTCGTAGTTCCCATTGACGTCCTTCCTGTCGAGCGAGTGCATGGCTGTCGGGCGCCTCCCCATATCAGCAAGGAAGTTAGGGAACGATCCGATCCATCGCTCGCAGACCCTGATCCCGCGGCCACCGTACGCATCCCAGAATTCGCCATTCGGATTGGAGCAACGATCCTTCATGCCTTTCCAAGCCTCATACTCCGGGATGCGCTTCCCTGACTCGCCGTGTTTCCTGTGCGGCAGAACGCACCCGCACGAGCGAGTTCTGCGGCGGAGAATTCCAGCATCGATCTCGAACCGCTTCCCACAATCGCAATCGACGATGAGCCGCCGGGCGTGCCGGTAGCGTGGTGGAATCTCCTGGACGATGACGAGTGCGCCATATCGTTCACCTGGCGGCATCAAGTGCTTTCGAGGTACCGGCATTGTGAATATCTAACCATTGAGCGTTGCAGATCAATTCATCCGCTGCGGGAATCGGCTCACCGCCCCGCCCCCTCGCGCTCCGCCATCCGCTCCAACGCAGCGATGCGCAGCTTCAACTCTTCGACCTCGGCCTCGAGAGCGTCGATGCGATCCGGCGCGTCGGCCTCTCGCTGCTCCTGCTCGAGCCGCTCGCACTGGCAACCGGGATCGGTGTAGCGGTATCCGCATCCGGGACAGCTAGCCATCGCGCCCACCCTCCGCTCCATCTGCCAGCTCCGCTTCCAACTCGCGCACTCGGCTCTCCAGCCCGACGCGCTCGATGACGCGCTCAGCGCTGAGACCGGCGAGCAGATGTCGCGCCATGCCCAGCTCAGCTTGCAGTCGCTCGCGGCGCTCCCCCTCTCCGCCCCGCTCAGCGGCGCCGATGTGCTTGCCCTCGCGGATCGCCTTCGCGCACGCGGCCACGGTGAGCGCTACGTCGGGCCACTCCTCGGCGCCGAAGTTGGCGGTTGGCGTCTCGCCGCTCTCAAGCCAGTCCGCAATGGCCGCCCGCTCCTTGGCCGCCCCGCGCGCTGAGGCTTCCCACACGGCGCTGATGCGCTGGCCGATGAGACGCAGAATCGCATCGTCGAGGCGCTCACCAGGCCGAGCTTCGTTCGTCATGACGAGCACGCCGTTGGCTGCGTACACCTCAACCTCCGCCTCCTCCGCCCGCGTGGTGGCAGCGTCGCGCTCGGCCCGCAGCCGCTCTGTAGCTTCCACTACCGTCTCTTCGCTCTCGTCGGTGAGATCGAGCGCGACGCGCAGCCGCTCATGCAGCTTGCCGTCACTCTCGAGCCATTCTCGCGCGCTGGCGTGTCTGCGCTTCTCGGTTGCCAGCTCACCCCGCAGCCGCAGCACCTCGTCGCAGAGGCGGACGACCAAGTCGGGTCCGCATGGCGGTATCGCAATTCCGAGATCCTCGTACTCGGCCGAGTCGTCGCGCAATCGCTCCACCTCGTCGTCGGTCAGATCGCTCACAGCTTCACTCCGTCTGCTTTAAGTGCGACAAGCAGGCAGCAAAGCTCGTGGTAGCGGATGCTCCACTCGTGCGCGGCAGCCCAATCGCGCCCCTTGATAGCAATCTTCTGGCCAGCGTCCGCCTCGGCAATCTTCGTCCAGATGACGTGTCGAACCATCAATTCGGTATCGTTCATCTCGCGCTCTTTCGGAGCGTCGTCGGTCAGGTCGCTGGTCATCGCGTCGCCCATCGCTTCAGTGCCTCCCACCATGTTGGCCTCATCGTCGTCTGCCAGTGCATCGGCCCCTGCCAGTTCCACCAGGCCTCGACTGCGAGGCGGCGCATCAGGTCGAAGTGGACGCGGGTTGCTAGCGGTCTGTGATGCGTGAATACCGCGCCGCCCATCCAACGCCCAATCGGAACGAAGACGGGTCGTCGGTACGTTTTGCGCTCGCGTGCCGCCGTTCGGTAGGCCATCGCCCGCCCCGCCCCTCGCGCTCGCGGTGCACCCTCTCGCAAGCCTTCGCTACCAGCGCGAACGCGCCGTCAGCCGGATCGTGCACGACGAATGAGCGCGTCATCGAACGTCGCTCGACACACTCGTAGAGTGCTCCGCGCCCGCCGGTCACCCGCTCGCCGTCCTCGACTCGCGAGATGTCGAGATACTCGATGACCTCGCGCCGATCGGTCGCCGCGCTCAGCACCTCAATCGTTACTTTTAGCATGTGCGCCCCTCGCGCTCGCGGTGGATGGCCGCCTCTGCTTCGCGACACAATGCCGCGGCCGTCGCCATCTCGCGCACGTGATGCGGCTTGCCATGCTTCGCGAGCCACC
>JBGTSH010000036.1:0-47207 GCA_041940405.1 Polyangiaceae bacterium | reverse complement strand
AATCGTCGCGCGCTTGTGGGGGAAGAGCCCCGCCGAAACGCGCTCCGGACGGAGCGCGCTCTCGCCGTGGGCGAGGGTGTGCCGGAGCTTTTCGCAGACCGGCCAGACCTCACCGAGCATGGCGTTTTCGCGCGTCTTGCCCGCGTCGCGAACGATCATGGTCGCCAGCTCGTCGGCGTGCTCGAGGACGTGATCGAGGATGTAGCCGAGGACCTGCCGGCGCTCCGCGAAGGCGGTCGTCCGCCACGCCTCTTGCGCCCGTCGCGCCGCCGCGACCCGGTCTTTGACCTCGGCCGCCCCGACGACGGGGACCTCACCCAGCTTCGCCCGCGTCGCGGGGTCGAAGCAGGGAATGGTCCGGCCGGTGGTCTTGTGCGTCTCGGCCGGCGTCGAGTGGCCGAAGGCGGGGGCGGTCGTCATGCGCGCGGGTCTAGCCGGAGCCCGCGCATCCATCAAGAGAGCTGGTCAGCGGCACACGCCCCGGTTGGGGCTCGAGCAAGTCTGGCCCGCCGGACAAGGAGGGAAGCGGCTGCCGCAGACCACTGGGGCGGCAGATGCGGACGCGGTGGGGGAAACGGTCGGCCCGGGGGCGGCGGCCGCGCTCGCCGTGGGCGGGCTCGTCGGGGTGGTGGTCGGAGCAGGTGGAGCGCTCGGCTCGCCCGTTCCCTGAAGCTCGGACGATCCATCCGCGGGCGCCTCGATCGCCGGACCGGTGCTGGGCTCGCTCGTGGATCGAGTCGTCTTGTTTTCGCACGACGAGAGCAGCAAGAGCCCGAGCCAAGCGATGTGGGTGCCTCGCATGGACAAGGACATAGCCCGGTGGCGTCCCAACTTGCCACACCAACCGGCGGCGGCGCGGCAATGACACTTCGCGTCGGGCCTCAACCTTTCTCAAGGCCGAGATCGCCCGTCGCGCGCTGCGCGCCGCTCGTGTATGGGAAGGAATGCGGTACCGAGCAACCGGAGCGGCACTCCTCCTCTTTCTTGCGTGGGCAGGCTGCAGCGACGACACCAGCGGAAGCGGCGGCGGCGATGATGACGGTGACGGCGGCGAAGGCGCCGGAACGCAGACCCCGTCCATCGTGATCGACATCGTCGTCGATGCAAACCGTGACGGCGTGGCCGACGCCACGTCTGCGGCCGATCAAGACGGTGAAGAGACGTGGAACACGACCATGGGGGCGATGTTCCTCCCGAACCTCGACGACGACGACGGCGACGAGATCCGCGACGCGGATGACGGTTTCGTCAACGGCGGCAACGATCCGCTCGATCTCGCGACCTTCTCGGTCACCGCTTGCCCGGATTGCCCGGACGACGCGTACGGCCAGCTCGATATCGACGCCGAATCGGCGAAGAATGTGCGCATCTACGCGATCGAAGCCAGCGGGCCGCGGCTCGTCGCCGGTGAGCTCGCCGCTTGCACCGAAGACGTGCCGCAATGCGCGCCGCAGGCGAGCTACCAGCTGTCGATCGAAGAGGTCCGCGCCGGCGTCACCTTCGCGATCGAAGCGCGCGACGTCGTCCGTGAGCTAGGCGTCGGCTGGCAAGGGATCGTCGACTTCAGCTACTCGGTCCTCGACGCAGAGGGCGTCCCGCTGTCGTCCGAGGCGAACCCCGAAGGCGTCGACAAGGCGAAGATGCGCGTCGCGCCCTGGCAGCTCTTCGGCAACCTCTCGCCGTTCGATCGCGTCTGGTCGGCCGACGACTCCAACGTCTTCGTGCAGGGCGTCGGCGACGGCGCCGAGAACGCGGGCGTCGAATACGAGACGTACGGGAACTGGGGCGACCAGTGGACCCAGGACTTCTTCCAGACAGGCTTCTTCTCGATGCCCATCCGTGATGCGAACGGCAACACGGTGGTGCACGGCATGGCCGTCGCGAACGCGCGTCCGTGGGGCCGCTCGAACTCCGACTCGCAGCTCCCGATCCGCTGGCTGACCCAGAACTACCTCGGGCCCGACAAGGCGACGCTCGTCGTCTACAAGCAGAAGCACAGCGGCGATACCTTCGACAGCCACGGCAACCATGACCTGCTCCCCGGGTACACCAACGGGAGCGAGTCGTTCCCGCTCGGCCGCATCATCCACGGCTCGGGCGTCCTCTCCGAGACCAAGAAGTTCTACGCGGCGCAGCTCCTTCAGGGGCCGCCGATGGTCGTCGACACCAACTGGCTCATCGTCGGACACGTCGACGAGTACTTGAGCTACGTGCCGGCCAACACGCCCCGCGGATGGAAGCTCATGGTCGCCTCCGGCCGCCTCGCCCGCGAGATGCTCCTCGAGCAGCAGATGGCGGGTAACGGTGCCGTCATGATGCACGTCGGCAAGGAGTGGTACGACTTCGACGGCGGCGGCACGTACCCCGCCGACATCTCGATCGACGACGTCCTCGCCGACGCCGAGATCCTCGAGGCGACGCAGGACGCGCAAGAGGTCATCGACGACGAGATCGACAAGCTCAAGGCGGCCGTCGGCCTCACCGACGACGAGATCATCGAGATCCCGTTCGTGTTCGAACAGGAGCAGTACGGCTCGCAGAAGTACAAGATCGCCTACCAGCCGGGCACGGTGAACTCGCTGGTCATGGGCAACACGATCGTGATCCCGAAGCCGTTCGGTCCGATCATCAACGGCGTCGACATCTTCGAGGCAGATCTCGAGGAGCGGCTCGGCACGGCGGCCAACGGCGTCGGCAGCGACGGACAAGGCATGTTCATCGTCTTCGCCGACGACTGGGACCTCTACCATCGCCTCAGCGGCGAGGTTCACTGCGGCACGAACCCCGAGGCATCCGCTCCGTTTACGAGCGTCAACTGGTGGGAGACGGGACGATGAGCATCACGAAGCACTTTCTCGCGGCCGGCGCAGCATCCGCTGCGCTCCTTCTCGGCACCACGGCGTTTGCTGACGGTATCGTCATCGCCACCTCGAAGGTCGCCCCCGCGGCCCGCACCGCGCTCTCCAAGGACATCGCGGCAGCCAAGCGCGACCACGCCACCGTTCGCGCCAAGGTGCGCGACGTCCAAGGCGTGAAGAAAGAGGTCTACGGCAAGCGGCGGAACCCGATCCCGTACGCCGCCGGCGAGCTCAAGGCGCTGGGCAAAGACGCCCTCGTGCCGATGCTCGAATCGCTCGCGTTCGACGCCTCGCAGCCCGGCCTCGACGCGCGCGAGAAAGAGGCGCTCGCGGTCGGCATGCTTTCGGCCGTCGGCGAGATTCGCGACGCGCGCAGCACGTCGGTCGTCTCGGCGATCTTCGAGGCCGAGACCGGCTCGACCCCGATCGCGATCGCCGCGGCGACCGCGCTCGGCAAGCGCTGCGACGCCTCGGAGCTCAAGGTGCTCGAGACCCACTCGGCCGAGGGCGACAAGCTCCGTCTCGCGGCGATCGAGGGGCTCGGAGAGTGCCGCCGCAAAGAGGGCGCGCGGAAGCTCGCGTCGATCCTCGGCGGCACCGACGACCAGGCGACGCAGGCCGCCGCCGTCCGCAGCTTGGGCGTCGTCGGCTCGAGCTGGGCTTGGGTCGCCCTGGGCAAGGATCAGGAGCAGAAGGGCAACGAGGTCCGCACGATGGCGAGCGACGCTCTCCTCGCCTTCTTCGTGAAGAACACGGCTCTCCGCACCGAGACCCGCCGCGCCTTCCTGAAGTGCGAGGCGCCGAACGCGCTCGACCAGCTCCAGAAGGCGAAGCGTGGCGCCGACGCATCGACGGTCAAAGCCCTCGAGGAGATCGAGGCTCGACTGGCGAAACGAGCCGCACGGAAGTAAACGTAGCGGATGCCTCGCATCCTTTACGCCGCCGGCCTGGCCGTCGCCCTGACGGCCTGCGCCGCGGGTGGCATCCCCGACACCGCAAAGACGACCGTCGTCTCGTTCGCCGACCTGGACTGTTCGGACTGCGGCAAAGACCTCGCCCGCGCGCTCGTCTCGGTCGAGGGCGTGCACAAGACGTCGTTCAACGCGCGCAAGGCCGAGCTCACGGTCGTCGCCGATCCCAGCATCGACGTCTTCGCCGTCGCGCAGAAGAACAAGCCGGCCGACGAAGAGTGGCGGCTCGTCGCCGGACCCGGCAAGGGCAGCTACTTGCCTTGGGCGAAGGCGAAGGAGGGCAGCGACGTGAAAGAGGTCGCCAAGGACGGCGAAGACGTCCCCGACCTCGCGCCGCACCTCGCGCCCGGCAAGATCACCATCGTCGACTTCTCGGCGAAGTGGTGCGAGCCGTGCCGCACCCTCGACAAGCACGTGCTCGAGCTGGTCAGTAAGCGCCAGGATCTCGCGTACCGCAAGCTCGACATCGGTGATTGGGACACGCCGCTCGCCAAGCGCCACCTCAAGGGCGTCAAAGAGCTGCCCTACGTCATCGTGTTCGACAAGAACGGCAAAGAGGTCTCGAAGCTGAGCGGCCTCAGCTTCGAGAAGCTCGACGCCGCACTATCGCAAGCCGAGACGAAGTGAAGTTTCTCAACATGGCCCTCGTAGCCATCGCCGTCGCGTGGCCGACGGTGAGCTACGCCGAAGCCTGAGCGGCCTGAACCAATCCCAACCTGCCGGTCGGCGGGTCGACGTTTCAAGCCATCAATCCGGGCGAGCTCGCGCTTCGTCTCGAACAGTCGCTCGTGCCGATGACGGTATCGCACGTCGCCGAGTGCCCTGACCTCGGTCCGGATTGCTTTCACGAGGGCCACACGCCGACGCCCTACAACCACCACATCGACCAGCTCATGGCCGAGATGGTGCTTCAGGCGTCGCTCGGCATCACGCCGTGGTTCGCCGTCGACACGCGCTGGTCGATGCGCATCGCGGACGTCAACCCCACCTACTCGGAGCTCGACGGCACGCCGAAAGAGGTCCCCGACGACATTCACCACCACGACGAGACCCTGGTCGACGTCACCGACCCTTGGCTCCTCGGCCGCTTCGCCTCGACCCAAGGCGACTTCATCGGCGTCCTTCGCGCGGGGCTGTCGTTCCCTCTCGGACGCATCGAGCCCGATCCCTACGCGCTCGGCCGCCAAGGCAAATCGCACCAGCACCTCCAAGCAGGCACCGGCACCTTCGTTCCGATCGTCGGCTTCGGTGTCGGGTACACGCTGGCGAAGACCACGAAGACGCCGGTCACTGTCGGTCTCGGTGGCATCGGCCTCTTCAACGCGTACGAAAACTCCGAGGGCTTCCGCGCACCGATCCGCCTCTACGCCAGCCACCGCGTCAGCGTCTCGTTCATGGACGGCGTGCTCACGCCGTTCTTCGAAGCCACCCTCGCGCACGAAGGCGAAGAGCTCTGGCACGGCGAAGTCGGCCTCGAAGGCTCCAACATCCGCAGCGAGGTCTATCTAGGGGGCGGCATCGAGTGGAAGTTCTACGAAGAGTGGGCCGTCGACCTCGCAACGCGCGCCCGCGTCGCTACCCTCACCGATGCGCCCTCGTTCGAGAGCTACGGATTGTTCTCGGTCGGCATCTCCACGCGGTTCGATCTCTGGGACACCGAGGACGAGAGGGCTGCGCAGCCTCCTCCGGCGGCGAAGCCGGAAGGAGAGGGTGGTCCGAAGATCCGCGAACGCGAGCAAGAGGGCGTGATCGAGTTCGAGAAGGAGTGAGCTCGTCGCCGCGCGCGGCTAACGGCGAGGTAGCGGCGCCGGCACGAGGCGTTTGAACGCGCGTAGCTTGGTCCCTTCGATAGCTTCCAGCTCTTCCTCTGCCGTCTCGTAGTTTTCCAGAGCGACGGTGAGCTTGCCCTTCTCGCAAGGGATCTTCGCGTCCAAGAGCGGCGTGGATCCTATCTCGCGACCATTCCAACTCACCTTCGCCCGCTGTGGCGACGAGCCGACCGTGATCACGCAATCGAGTGGCTTCGATCGTGGCGCGGCGGAAGCCGATGGGAGCGCGGAGCTCTTCGGCGGATCGTTCGCTCCGCGCCGGGGCGGAATCACATTGGCGGCCGGCTGGCTCGTCGCGACATCGTCGCGTCGCTCTGCTCGCTTTGTGAAGCGCAATACGATCACGATGATGCTGGCGATCAAGCCCACCGAGAGCCCGAAGATGACAGCGCGAAACAGGCGCTGCGAGCTGCCCTGATCCAAGGGGGGCATCATCGGTTGTGGCGGGACGAGCGGTGGCAAAGGCTCGGGCGCGACCTGCCGCGGGGGCTCCGGGGGAGGTGACGGCGCTGGCGGAGGTGGTGACGGCGGAGGTTGCGGTGGAGGCGATGGTTGCGGCGCGACGACTGGATCCGGTGGAGCTTCGGGCGGAGGCGAGGGCGGCGGAGCTACCGGCGGCGCGATCTCGGACTCACGCGGCGGAGCGGGCCGCGGTGCCGGCGCAGGTCCGAAGACGGGCGCGGGGACGGCGGCTTGCTCGGTCATCTCCGGAGGTGGCGCGAGAGGCGGTATGGGTGCCGGATCGTTGACGAGCACCGGCAGGACGCGCACCTCACCGCTGTGACGCGCGAGTGAGAATTCGGGCGACGAGCCCAACGAGGGCAACGAGCCCCGTTCCTCGAACAGCGTGCACTCGAGGAACGCCGCCAGCGCGTCGTCGGTCAGATCCTCGAAACGCTGCGCGACGAGCAAGAGGCGTGGCGGGGGCTCGGGCGCCGGGGGCGGGGGCTCGGTCGCCGGACGCTCTGCCTGCATCGCGGCCCGCCTGTCCAGCAGCCGATCGAAGAGCGCGCGGCTCTTCTCATCGAGCTCTATCGGGCGGAGGCGCATCCCTCCGACGCCGCCGGGCGCCGACTCGGATGCGGCCGACGCCGCGTCGGTCGCGTCCGTCTCGATGCTCTCGATCACCTCGCCGACGCCTTCCATCACGATCGTCTCTCGATCGTCGAGGAGGAGCGCGAACGGCCGCACCGTCCCGACCGGCTTGGGCGTGCGCGTAGCGATGAAGATGGAGCGGTCATCGACGTACTTCGAGAACGTCCAGATGAAATCTTCGACGGACGTGCAGCGCGTCGCGATCTTCATCCGGCGCGGCTTCGTTTCCGACGCCGCCATCAGCGCTTCTTGCGGCGGGAAGGCGGCACATTCTCCGCCTCGATGATCTCGTCTTCGGCCTCGCACGAGGGAGCGACCGTGCGGCGTGCCGGCCGAATGGACTTCGACGCCGGCCGAGTGGACTTCGACGCCGGCCGAATGGACTTCGACGCCGGCCGCTTCCGATCGATCGACGCGAGGAGCGTCGTGACGTTGGGGAGGTCCGGCGGAGCCGAGCGCTGCGGTCGCTTGATGAAATCGAAGCGGCCTTCTTCCCAATGCAGCGCCTCTCGCAGCGCTGCGGCGTTGTCGAGCGCGCGGGCACCGATGCGACCCCCGGTCAGCACCCCGCTCGCGAACTCCACGACCAGTGTCTTCCCGGAAAACCCGACGAACTGCAGCTCCCCACTCCGCCGGCCGGCTTCGAGCTGCCGCATCGTTATCATCACGATGCCGTCCTCGATTTGACCCGAAGCGGGGACCGAGGACCTGCCCCGCGGCCGGCCGGTGGGTAAGACCGAGTCCGTTCGGACGCGCGCTCCGAGCGCGAGCGCGGCCTCGATCGCCGCCACGAGCACCGCGGCGCGCTTCGGTCGGCGCAGACAGACGTCGGCTCCGGCTGCGTAGAGCCTCGCGAGCCGCGTCTCGTCGTCATCGTCGAGGATCGCGATCAGCACCGCCTTTCCGGCGCCCGTGGGCTGACTCCGGATCGACTCGAGCACCCAGATCGGGTCGGCATCCTTTAGCGCGCTGCCGACGACGACGCCGTCCGGCTCGATCGCGCAGCACGCGTTGAGACCTGCTTTGCCGCCGTCGAAGGTGACGAGCTCCGCCTCGGAGCCGGAGGCGATTTGGCGCTCCGTCCGGGCGTTGGCATCAATCACCACGAGCGTCGAGGTCATGCCGCGTCGAGGCTATCAGAGGTGCGGAGGGCGCCGCCTTCGGCGATGGGGGACGCTACGGCATCCTCCACCGCCTGATCTGGGCGGCTGGTCCTTTTGGCGAGTTCGTGAGATGACCGATGCACCCTTGGAGCCCGCTCCTCCGTCCCGGGTCGTTGCACTCGGTCCGCGCCTGCCTGCGGCTCGGCCGGTGGCCGACTACAGGCCGCTCTTCGCGCGCGAAGTGGACGAGCTGTTCAAGCGCAGGCTGCGCATCGCGGCCACCGTGCTGCTCACGCTCCACGGCATCGCGGTCGTCCTCTTCGAGGATCGGACCGGAAGCCAGCTCGGGGTCGTGCTGCGCATCGCCCTCGTGCCGTTCGTCGCCGCCATATTGGCCGCGACCTGGATCCCGCGGCTCGGGTCGGGCGTGCGGTTCCTCTCGGCGCTGATGATCGCGGGAGCGTCAGGCTACGCCACGTGGGTGAACGTGAAGGGCGGAGACGCTTTCGGCTCGCAGACGCTCAGCCTCGCGATCGTCGGCGGTGGGCTCCTGTTTCCGTTCACGGCCGTCGGCCTCTCGGCGCTCGCCGCGACTGTGCTCGGCTTCTACCTGTACGGTGCGCTCACTGCGCCGGTGCGCGACGGGGCAGCGCTCGCCAACGGCATTTTCTTTCTCGTCGCGTCCTCCGCGATCGCGGCGCTCGCGGCGGCGCTGTCCTCGCGGCTGCGCGAGCGCGAGTTTCGCGGTCGCTTCGAGCTCGAGCGAGCGAACGAGCAGACCGAGGCGCTGCTCCGCAACATGCTGCCAGCGTCGATCGTCGACCGCATCAAGCAGGGCGAAGGGTCGGTAGCGGACCGCATCGAGCCTGCCACGGTCATGTTCATCGACATCGTCGGCTTCACGAAGATGAGCGCTGTGATGCCGCCGGAGCAGGTCGTCCGCTTCCTCAACGATCTCTTTTCCGAGCTCGATGCCATGACCGCCAAGCGCGGCCTCGAAAAGATCAAGACGATCGGAGACGCCTACATGGTCGGAAGCGGCGTCCCCGAAGGACGCCCGGATCATGCCGATGCTGCAGCGTGGCTCGCGCTCGAGATCCGCGACCTCGTGAAGAGCCTCGAGACCCCCGACGGCAACCACCTCGACGTGCGGATCGGCATCCACACGGGCCCGGTCGTCGCCGGAGTCATCGGCGTCACCAAGCTCAGCTACGACCTGTGGGGCGACACGGTGAACACCGCCTCGCGCATGGAATCGCATGGCGAGCCCGGCGTCATCCAGGTCAGCGAGGCGACGTACCAGGCGTTGGGTGGTGCCTTTCGATTCGAATCACGCGGGACGATTCAGGTGAAGGGCAAAGGGGCGATGAACGTCTACGCGCTCCTCGGTCCGGTCTAGCGAAGCTCGGCGCTCGTCTTCCCCAAGAGGATTCTGGCCACGATGAGCAGCTGGATTTGCTGGGTACCCTCGAAGATGTCCAAGATCTTCGAGTCGCGCGCCCACTTCTCGATGAGCTCGCCCTCGCCGTAGCCCGCGGGCCCGACGAGCTCGATGCACTTGAGCGCTACCTCGTTGGCGACGCGCGCCGCCTTGGCCTTGGCCATCGACGCTTCCAGCGAATTGGGCATCCGATTGTCGGCCATCCACGCGGCCTTCAGCGTGAGCAGCGTCGCCGCCTCGAGCTCGGCCTCGAGGCGCTCGAGCTCGGCCTCGATGTACGAGCCTCCCGAGCGACCGCCCTCGGTGGGGACGCCGGCTTCGCGCAAGATCTCGCGCGTGCGCTCCAGCGAGGCGCGCGCGACGCCGATCGCCATCGCGGCGACGAGCGGGCGCGTGTTGTCGAACGTCTTCATGACGCCCGCGAACGACTTCTTGGTATCGATCTCGGCGCTCCCGAGGATGTTCTCCTTCGGGATGCGGCAATTTTCGAACGAGATCGTCGCGGTGTCCGAAGCGCGGATGCCGAGCTTCTTGTCGAGGCGCACGACCGTCATGCCGGGCGTCCCCTTTTCGACGAGGAACGCCTTGATGGCTGCGCGCCCGATCGCGCGGTCGAGACTGGCCCACACGACGACGGCACCGGCGCGCTCGCCCGCGGTGACGAAGATCTTTTCGCCGTCGATGACCCATTCGTCGCCTTCGAGGCGGGCCGTCGCACGGATCGCAGCCGAGTCGGACCCGGCGCCCGGCTCGGTGATCGCCATCGCGATCCAGAGCTTGCCGAACTTCTCCTTCTGCTCCTTGGTGCCCACCGCAGCCAGCGCGGCGTTGCCCAGACCTTGGCGAGGGATCGTGAGCGCGAGCCCGACATCGCCGCGCGCGAGCTCGAACATGCCGAGCACGGCACGCATGTTGGCGCCGTTCTTCGTCGGGCCGTTGGGATCGGTCGGCTCGTCACCCTGGCCGACGTTCGCGAGGCCGCGGGCGGACGCCCCGCCGCCGCCGGCGTTCAAGCCGTCGAGGAGCGACGCGAGGAGGTCGAGCTCCTTCGGATACTCGTGCTCGTGCGCGTCGTACTTGCGCGAGATCGGCCGAAAGACGTTGTCGGCGACGGCGCGCGCTTGCTGGACCAGAGGGAGGAGCTTCTTCGGAACGTCGAGGTTGATCATGTCGCTTCTCCTCAGGCCAAAAGGGCGCCTTCCATCAGGGCGATCGCGCGAAGGTCGCGGTACCAGCGCTCGACGGGGTGGTCCTTGACGAAGCCGTGCCCGCCGAGGAGCTGCACGCCGTCCGTGCCGACCTTCATTCCCTTGGTCGCGGTGTGCACGCGGACCCGCGCGGCTTCTGCGGAGCACGAGGCGCCGCGCTCGGCGAGGCTCGCGGCTCGGTGCACGAGCAGGCGCATGCCTTCGATCTCTATCGCGAGGTCGGCGATCATGAACGCGACCGACTGCCGGTGGGTGATCGGCTCGCCGAACGCCTTGCGCTCGTTGCAGTAGGGAATCACGTGGTCGAGCACGGCTTGCGCGGTGCCGACCGCCATGGCGCCCCAAGCGACGCGCGCGCGATCGACGACGGCGCCGAAGTCGAGCTCGCGAAGCGCGCCCTCTTCTCCACCGAGGAGGGCGTCGGCCGGGACGTGGACGGCGTCGAGCTTGAGCCGCCCGAGACCGGCTCCTCGCAGGCCCATCGAAGGGGTGGCTTCGACCGTGAGCCCGGCGCGGTCGGCCTCGACGAGGAAGAGGCGCGGGCCCGCGCCCCGGATCTCCGCCGCGACCAGAAAGAGCTCGGCCTTCGTCGCGAGCGGCACCATGACCTTCTCGCCGAAGAGGGTGAAGCCGCCGTCCTTGGCGCGGACCGCGCCGGTTCGAACGGCGCGCGGGTCGAACTGGGGTCGCCCCTCGAGCAAGGCGAACGCAGCGGGCTTGAAGCGCTCGCCGGTGAACTCGGGCAACAAAAGCTGCTGCTGCTCGCGTGTGCCCCAATCGACGAGCGCGTTCACGACGGCGAGCGGCGCCAGCATCGCGAGCGCGAGGCCCATGTCGCCGCGCGCCAGCTCTTCGATCACCAGTGCGTTGGCGATCGTCGAGCGCGTCTCGGCCACGCCGCCGAACGCTTCGGGAACCGAGAGGCCGGCGAGCGCGAGCTCGCTGGCGCGCTCGAGCAGCTCGGCCGGCGGAGCGGCCGCAGCGTCGGCGTCGTGTGCCGCGGGACGAAGCACGTCCTCGGCGAAGCGGCGCGCAGCCTTGCGAAGCTCTTCTTGATCCTCGGTCGGGCGCAAATCGAAGGCCCCCGAGTCGGCGGCCCTTGCGAGACGCGCCGCATCCTCGGTCGGCACGGCGGCCTTGGATGACGGTGCTGTCCTCATCTTGGCGGTGGCCTTGCCGATGTCGAAGAGCACGCGCTCGACGGGCTTACGAAGGCCGAGCTTGTCCGTGAGCTCGGCGCCGCCGATCTTGGTGATGACCCGTAGGGGGGCTTGGGCCACGCGCTCGAAGCGCGAGGGCTTCCTGGCGTCGGTTCCGTTCTTGGATGTCGCGGTGCTCTTCATGACGTCCTCCGAAACTAGAGCTCTCTTCAACCGACCCGTTCGAGCACGGCCGCGGCGCCAAGGCCGCCCGCCGCGCAGATCCCGAGCAACGCGGTCGCCTTCGACCCCAGCGCGAGCTCGTTTGCCATGGTGGTCACCATGCGGGCGCCGGTGGCGCCGAAGGGATGGCCCAACGCGATGGACCCTCCGTGGACGTTCAAGCGCTCCGGATCGATCTCACCCACCGGCTCGTCACGGCCGAGGCGTGCTCGCGCGAAACCGCGCGAGCCGAGCGCCTTGGTCACGCAGAGAACCTGCGCCGCGAACGCCTCGTGCAAGTCGACGAGATCCATCTCGCCGAGCGTCATGCCGGCGCGCTCGAGCGCCTTGGGGATCGCCAGCGCGGGGCCGATGAGCAGCTGATCCGCGGGGTCGACGCCGACGTAGGCCCACGACTTGAACGCGGCGAGCGCCTTGTGACCGAGCGCGCGCGCCTTGTCTTCGCTCATGAGGAGGACCGCCGCTGCGCCGTCGGTGAGCGGGCTGGCGTTGCCGGCCGTGACGGTGCCGTCTTTCGCGAAGGCCGGCCGTAGCTTCGCGAGCTTCTCGAGGCTCGTGTCGCCGCGGACGAGGCCGTCGCCGTGCACCCACTTTCCGGGCGACGTCTCGACGCGGGTCACCTCGGTGTCGAAGCGGCCGCTCGCGATCGCGGCGGCGGCGCGCTGGTGCGAGCGGAGCGCGAATGCGTCCTGGGCCTCGCGGGAGATCTCGTTGCGCCCGGCCATTCGCTCGGCCGCTTCACCCATGACCTCACCCGTGGAGCGCTCGGCGATCTGCGGCCGTTGCGGCATGAGCTCGCCGGGCGGGCCCAGCTTGGCGAGCGCGGCGAGGTAATCGGAAGGCGCCGGCTTGCCGAGGGCGAGGGGCGCGAAGGCGTGGACCACCTGCTGCGGCAGCTTGATCTCGGCGTTGCTCGTCGAGTCGCTGCCGCCGGCCACGGCGATGTCGCACTCGCCACGCTCGATGGCCGCCGCGGCGAGGGTCACCGCCTGAAGGCCCGAGGCGCAAGCGCGCGTGACGGTCATGCCCTCGCATGCCGGGTCCATCCGCAGATCGAGCGCGATCTCACGCGCGACGTTGGGCGCGCCGCTCGGCAGGATGACGCCGCCCCAAACGATGCTCTCGACGTCTCGGTACGCGACATCGGACCGCGAGAGCAGCGCCCGAACGGCCGCCACACCGAGCGCGATCGTGTCGAGCTTGGTGTAGTCGGTGAACGCCTTCACGAACGGCGTACGCACGCCGCTGACGATCACTGCTCTTCGCTTCTTCGCAACTCCCCCCTCGCTTCGCGAGGGGGGCAGGGGGGGTGAATTGGCAGCCATAGTGATCCTCGTTGGATGGGCCTGTCAGTCTCGAGACGACGTCACGCGCCGATGAGGGCGCCGCCGCATACGCGCAGCGTTCGCCCGCTGATTCCTTGTGCTCCGGGGCTCGCGAGGAACGTGATCGCCTGCGCCACGTCCTCGGGCTGCCCGCCCTGGCCCAGCGCCGAGAGGCGCCGGCCCGCCTCGCGAATGGCGATGGGGATCGCCGACGTCATGCGCGTCTCGATGAAGCCGGGCGCGATCGCGTTGGCGGTGATCCCGCGCGACGCGAGGCGCAGCGAGAGCGCGTCGACCCACCCGATGAGCGCGGCCTTGGACGCCGCGTAGTTCGCTTGTCCGAGGTTTCCGGCGATGCCCGACACCGACGACAAGCAGATGACGCGGCCGCCGTCGCAGAGCGCAGAGGTCTCGAGCGCGGCGGTGATGCGGATCGCCGCTTGGAGGTTCACGTCGATGACCGCGTCCCAAGCTTCGGGCTTCATCCGCGCGAGCGTCTTGTCACGCGTGATCCCGGCGTTGTGAACGATGATGTCGACGCCGCGTGCGCCGAGCGCCGCGGCGATTTGCGCGGGTGCGTCGGGGCTCGTGACGTCGCAGAGCAGCGCGGTGCCGGCGATTTCGCGCGCGACGGCGCTCGTCTCGTCACCGTCGGCGGGGCGGTCGGCGCAGAAGACGTGCGCGCCTTCGGCGGCGAGGGCGCGCGCCGTGGCGCGACCGATACCGCGTGCGGCGCCGGTGACGATCGCCACGCGACCGTCGAGCGGACGAACCCACAGAGGCCGCCCGGCGTCGCGCGCCCGCATCGAGACGACGAGAGGTTGCGCAGTCACGAACGCGGAGCGCCGATCCAGGAGCCACCGCAGGACCGCACCCGCCCGAGCTTCCGCTTCGGGCTCGACGAGCACCAGGTTTGCTGTCGCGCCCCTTCGGCCGACCTCTTTCGCGACGCTGCGCACGAAGCCCGAGAGCGCAGCTTGCGCGGCGGCCTGCTCGGGAGAGGTCGTCCGCGCCGCGCCGAGGACGACGACGCGACCGGAGCGCGCCAGGCGATCGATGCGAGCGTGGAAGAAGTCGTAGAGCGCGCGCAGACCCGACGGATCGCGCAAGGCCGAAGCGTCGAACACCAGCGCATCCACGCGCGCTTCGGCGCTGCGTTCTTCGTCGCGGCGCGCGGGACGCGCGAACGCTTCTGCAGCTTCGCTGAAGGTGGAAAGGATCATCGAATCGGCTGCCGCATCGACCCACGGGCTCGCCCCTGCTTCGGCAAGCGCGTACGCGACGGCCCCGAGGAGGGCGGAGGGCTCTGCCGCGCCGACGACGACCGCTCGTCCTTCGAGCGGGAGGGCAGCCCAGGGACCCTTGGGTCGGGCGAGCGGCTCGGGCAGCGGGATCGGCAGGCCCAGCGACTTGATGATGCCGCGCGCGGCGGGGCTCTTGGTGACCTCGAGCAGGATGTCGTTCATGACAGCGCCTCTCCTCTTGTCGTGAAGCTGCCGGACAGGAACGCCGCGCTCCCGGGCGCGGTGCCGACGAAGAGGGGAGTCGCGCCGTCCTCTGCGCTCGCGGCGTAGACGCCGGCGCGCGCCGGCAAGACGAGCGGTCGGTTGAAGCGCGCGACGACCGAAGCGAGCGCGCCCGCGTTTCCCGAGAGCGCGCGGCGAACGACAGCTTCGACGGCGAACGCGAAGGTGCCGAAGCCGTGCAGGATCGACGACTTGAAGCCAGCCGCTCGAGCGTAGGCGGGGATCCAGTGGATCGGATTGAAGTCGCCCGTCAGCTTCGCAAAGTCGAGCCCGGCCGAGCTGGAGAGCCGCAAGTACGCGAGCTCTCGCGCCTCTGCCGGGACGACGATGACGGATTTGTCGCGGTCGCTGCGCGGCTTGTCTTTGCTCGGCTTGGCGAGCGGAATGAACGTGTGGAGCTCGGCGGAGAGCGCGTCGGGGACGCTCGCGGTGCCGGTCACGATGCGCGTCGTTACGATCGCGCGGGCGTCGGTCTCGTCGATCGATTCGAGGCGGGCGCGCACGACGAGCCGCTCGCCGGCGGGCAGCGGGCTCGCGATGTCGATTCGAGAGCCGGCGTTCACGACGCGCGCCATCGGGTAAGGCAATTCTCCGAGGGCGCGCGCCGCCACCGGTAGCGCCCACTGCGGGAACAGGTGAGGAGGCAGCGTGCCCTTGTACGAGGCCGGATCGCCGCCCGCGTTCTTCACGAACGCACGGGCGAGCGCTTCCGACGGCGCGGCGATCTCCTCGGTGATCCACGGGCCTGGCACCGAGGGGCGCGCTTTCTGCCCGCCCTTTCCGAGGACCGTACCGAGCGCGACCTTACCGATCGAGCGCAGCATGGGCCCCTGCTCGAGCACGTGACGCAACGACACCCCCGTCATGCTTTCCTCCTGTCTTTGGATCGCGACGAGCGCGGCCCCTCCTTCGCCGGCTCGTCCTTGGGCGAGTCCGGTAGGTCCGGCGCTTTGAACAGGCTCGCTTTGGCGATTCGCGCGAGCTCACGGTCGTAGCGCGCACGAGCCGCGCTGCCGGATCCGAACGCCGCCGTCGTGGCGTCGGACACCGCCGCCGCCATGATCACGAGCTGAAGGATGTGGAGGAGGTAGGCGTCGGGATCGACGTCCTCATAGTGGCGGCCGTGCGCCTGCCCCACGCGGATGTATCCCGCGATCGCCTCGAGCACGGGGAGCGTGTTCTTGATCAGCTTCCGCGCTTCGGCCGGGCGATCCAGCGCCTCACGAGCGATGAAGCGAGCGCGGTCCGGGTCCGACGCGAAGAAGCGAAACACCTCACCGAAGACCGAATCGAACCGTTCGCTGCTCGCCGTCGCGGCGAGGAGGAGACGCGGCAGCCGCTCGTTCCAGTACGCGAGGATCGCGCCCAGCACCTCACGGCGGAGGTGCTCCTTCGACGGAAAGTGGTGGAGCAGCGCCGGCTTGGTGACCCCGACGGCGTCCGCGATCGCCTGGATCGGCGTCGCTTCGAAGCCGCGCTCGGCAAAGAGCCGGGTCGCGGCAGCGAGCAGCCGCTCGCGCACGCTCCCTTGCTCGGCTGGGCGGACCGCTACCATGTGGTCCGTAGTTCCTTACCACTTGGTAAGGAGCCGTCAAGCGACGCGGAGGACCGTGGCTGCTCGCTTCAATGTGGCGCGCGTTTCCTGCAGGACCGGCGCAGTGAGGCGAGCCCGCGATTCGTCGCTGAGCGGGCGGGATGTTGAGGCGCCCGCCCTCGGGCGGCGCCCGCTACTCTCGGGCGTGGCGCTCGGCCACGGCCGCGAGGATCGATCGCGCCCACGTTGTAGCTACGGTGGCCAGGACTCCCCGGCTCCAAGCGTTCTCGCCAAGCGTATCGTTCCGCCAATAACGTGCCACGTGGCGTCGAGGTGCGAGGCTACCCTCAGAAGGTCGCTGTTGGCCGTCCATCCACCGCCCCGAATGACGCGAGCAGTATCCTCCGCGTGCATGGTTCCGAATGGATCGATGAGCGCCTGATTCCCGTAGGTTCCTTGCGGGTCGTTGTGCACCCACTCCATCCCATTGCCAAGGATGTCGTAGAGTCCGGCGGGGTTGGGGGCCTTGAGCCCGATCGGGTGTGAGCTCTTTTCCGAGTTGTGGCAATACCATGCGATCGGATCGAGGTTTGAGTCCGGAAAGCAGCTGCCGTTGTCGATTTGCGGCGTGACGTCTCCCGAATAGAACGCGGTGGTCGTCCCCGCCCTCGCTGCGTACTCCCACTCGGCCTCGGTAGGCAATCGGTAGCCCGTGCACTCGTATACGGTTGGGGCTGTCAACGCGGCGGTTTCGCAGCGGAGCTCATCGCCAGGCGCGCCGGTGCAGCCAATGAGCTCGTAGCATGCGGGCCGGCCCTCGAGCTCGGAGAGCTTGTTCGCGTAGGTGACCGCGTCGAACCAGTTGAGATTGCCAATCGGGCAATTGTCGTCCTGACACCACTGCCCCCACGTCTCGATCGGCGTGCTCGGATTGCTCCAGCCAAACCGGGTCCATTCAGGAATGGTCACCTCATACTGCTGGAGGACGAACGACCGCGTGAGCGTGACATTGACCTGCTCCTCACCGAATGCTCCGCGCCCCCACTCTGATTCGGGCGAGCCGATGACGAAGCTGCCGGCCGGGATCAAGCACCAGCCGTCGTGACATCGCGCCGTCCACTCCGCCGAAGCCCCGCCGGCCCCCGAGGAGGAGGTCGCGGCGGCACTGCCTGTGGACGATGTCGTTTGTGTGGGGGAGGAGTCGCAGGCGCCGAGGATACACGCGACCGAAAGCAGAACGGCAATGCCTCGTCCTTCGCACGGGTATGATGCTACGGCGGCCAGGACTCCCCCGCTGCCAGGGTTCTTGCCAGCCGGATTGTGGAGCCGAAGCCATACCAAGAGGCGTCGTGGTGGGCGGCGGCTCGGAGGAGCCCGCTGTCGAAGTTCCAGGCACCACCGCGGATTACGCGCGTTATGTCCTGTGCGTTCATTGTGCCGAACGGATCGACGAGTGGCTCGGTTCCATAGGTTCCTTGGGTGTCGTTGTGCATCCACTCCGATGCGTTTCCAAGGATATCGTAGAGGCCCGCGCGGTTCGGCGCTTTCAGTCCAATCGGGTGAGAGCTTTTCTCCGAATTGTGACAATACCAGGCAATCGGATCGAGGTTCGCATCCTGGAAGCACGTCCCATTTTCGATCTGTGGCGTTATGTCGCCGGAGTAAAAGGCGGTCGTGGTGCCCGCTCTTGCGGCGTACTCCCACTCTGCCTCTGTGGGCAGGCGGTAGCCACTGCACTCATACACCGTCGGGGCTGTCAGTGCGGCAGTCTCGCAACGGAGCTCATCGCCCGGTGCGCCCGTGCAACCGACGAGCTCGTAGCATGCGGGCCGTCCCTCGAGCTCGGATAGCTTGTTGGCGTAGGTGACGACGTCGAACCAGTTGAGATTGCCAATCGGGCAATGGTCGTCCTGGCACCACTGCCCCCAGCTCTCGATGGGCGTGCTGGGATTGTTCCAGCCAAACCGCGTCCATTCAGGAATGGTCACCTCATATTGCTGAAGGACGAACGGCCGGGTGAGCGTGACGTCGACCTGCTCCTCTCCGAATGCGCCGCGCGACCACTCGGACTCCGGCGAGCCGATGACGAAGGTGCCGGCAGGGATGAAGCACCAGCCATCATGACATCGCGCCGTCCACTCCGCCGAAGCGCCGCCCCCCCCCGATGAGGTGGTCGCGGCGGCGCTACTGGTGGACGATGTCGTTTGCGTGGAGGAAGAGTCGCAACCGCCCAGCACCAAAAACGTGCAGATCGACATCCGGAAGCACGATCCAGGTCTCAAGTGCCGGGCGGGTTTCATCAGAGATCCTCGTCTACGCCGAACTCATCAGCTCTGTCCCGAAAGTGAACGTACTGCGGATCGCTCGTGTTTCCGCCGTAGTAGTCCTGCGCTCCTTGCCTCAAGAGCGACCAAGTGACGTTCAAGCCGGAGCAGGTGCCGTTGCAGGCTTCTTCGTCCATTGACCCTCCTTTTGTTGCGAGCCTGCGGACGGTACCCGCCTGAGGAGGCCGTGTGTGGGCGGCTTTCATTAAGTTTCCTGGCAACCTGCCAGCTATGTGAAGTCGCTGCGACGTTGCTGTCGCCGCATGGTGCCGGGCCGCGAGATCCTGGCGCCTGTGACAAATCCGCCTCGGCAAACTTCCGATGAGCGAAGCTCGTGCAGCGGTGGTCAGACTTATCCGCGCGCTGGTACCCGGCCCAGAGGCAGGCGACGTAGACGTTCCCCAAACGACTTCGCCTTATCGACAGGCACGCCAGACCGGGGACGCAGTCTAGGTTCCGCGCAGAACGGTGGCTGCTCGCTTCAACGTGGCGCGTGTCTCCTGCAGGACGGGTGCCGTGAGGCGAGCCCTTCCGGCCGCCGCGATCGCGAGCGCCAACACGAGATCGACGCAGGCGACGACCGCAGCGCTCGTGGGAAATCCGAGGCGTGCCCGATCCTCGAGGAGCAAGACCGCGGCGAGGCTCGCCAGGAAGAGCGCGGGCATCACGAGCGCCACGGCGAGGGCAATCAGCAGCGCGCCGGACGCGATGCGCGACACGTCGCGCGACGCTTCTTCTTTGGCGCGCGAAGCGTGCGCGGATGCGATGAGCTCGACGGCGCCGAAGAGCCGCGTTGCGACGCCTTCACGGTCCAGGACGGCTTCCGCCGGCGCGTCGCTCATCGCCGTCGTCCCCCGTTCATCCACAGGCCGAGGATGACGCCGAGGCCCAGCGCGAGGAGCAGGCTCATCCAGAGGTTCTGCCGCACGCGCGTCTCGGCGGCAGGGAGCACCTTGCTCGACATGCGCTTCGCTTCCTCGGACGCGAACGACTCGAGCCGCCGAACCGCGGCGAGCACGTCATCCATCTGATCGGCGACGCCCTTCGGTCGGTCGGTCGCTGCTCCGTTGACGGCTCGATTTGGCGATCGCTCGGCGATCGCGAGGAGCTCGCCGAGCTGCCGGCGAATGACGAGGCGCGTGTGCTCGGTGTGATCCGCCACGAGCGTCGTCACCTTGTCGAAGTCGCCGCCGGTGGCTTCGAGCGCCGCGGCGTCGAGGCCCGGCCACTCCTCCTTCACGAGCGGCGCGACCGCTGCGAACGCGCGCTTGAAGGCGTCGTCGGGTTTGTCGGCCTGGCTCGGCTCCACGACGGGATTGTCCCGCCGGTGCGTGGGTTCTGTCGACTTCTCTGCGGTGGCGGCGGGCGCTGGTGTCAGGCGGCGAGGGCGACCGGCTGCTTGGGATCGAGCAGGTATCCCTCGTCACGGGTGATCAGGAGTCCGTCGAGACCCAGCGTCCGGAGCGTCCAGATCGCCGTGTAGACGCGCCGCACCTGCGACTCGTACGGGATCTTCTCGCCCGGCCATCCGATCGCGAAGAGGTCCCCGACCCCGAGCGCGTGCCCGGGGGAGCCGGTCCGCTGGGCCGCGAGTGCCGCAAGAATCCTGCGAATGGCGCCGCGCCGTGCGACATCGACCCGTCCCGCGCTGGTCTCGAACCATGTGCCGTCGTCGGCGATGCGCGCTCCTTCATCGGACGGGACGGCGATGCCGACCCCGCACGTTTCGAGCAGATACCGCGCGCGCGCGATCTCCGCCCGGGCTCGCTCGGAAGGCTGCCGCTCGGATGGATCCATTGCGCCGAGCACCGCGCGCACCCGCGAGACTGCGGTGAGCAAGTGCTGAACGGTCACCTCCAACTCGGTGAGACCGGGACCGGAGTCGGCCGGGCTCGGCGCCTCGTACGAGGCGAGGTCGGAGGCGTCGGTGAGGAGAGCTGCGCTGCCGTCCGCTAGAAGCATGTGGCGTTTCGATTCGAGAATCGTGCCAGCCGTTCATTCGGAAATTGATGAATGAATCCGGCTGCTCACCGCGAGCCCGTCAAGTTGATAACGCCGGGCACAGTCAGCCATGGCACATGCCGGCCATGCTGAAGCCCTGCCTCCCCGCTGTTGTCGCGGCCTCGCTTCTGGCCGCGTGCAGCAGCAAACCGACGTCGGCTCCCGTGAGCCCGCCCGAGTACGAGACCCGGCCAACGGCCGCGCCTTCCGCGACTGAAGCCACTGCGGCGAGCGCCCCGGTCACGGCGACGGCGGCGCCGACCGCGGCGCCTTCGGCCCCCGTGAACACTGGCGAGCTTTGCAACGACGACCGATGCACGGTGCTCGCAGTCACCGATGCCTGGAAGGCGAAGCTCGAGGCTTTCAAGGACAAGCCCGAGTTCGAGCTCGAGCTTCTGGGCGCGACCGATGAAAGCCTGAAGTCGCTCTCGAAGGTTCCGTGGGTGAAGAACCTGAGGCTGACCGTCTGCAACGTCACCGACATCTCGGCGGTCGCGGAGCTCAAGGGTCTCAAGAAGCTCGACGCCACCGGGTGTATGGGCGTAACCCACGTCAAGCCGCTATCCGGGCTCACCGAGCTGGTCGAAGTCTCGCTCCAGCGGACCGCGGTGAAGGACATCGCCCCGCTCACCAACCTCGCCAAGCTCGAGGCGCTCGACCTTGGCGCGACCAAGATCGACCTCGCCCAACTCAAGAGCTTCAAGAGGCTGAAAAGGCTGAGCCTCGTCGGCATCGACGCCAAGGACTGGTCGCCGCTCGCCGGGCTGGCGGAGCTCGAGGACGTTTCGCTCGCGTCCACGAACATCAAGGACCTTCAGATGCTCGCGAAGGCGACCAAGATGAAGCGGCTCTACGCGAGCTATAGCCAAAAGCTCGCCGACATCTCTGCGGTCGCGAACATGTCCGAGCTCCAGCACCTCGAGATCAAGAGCACGCCGGCCAAGAGCCTGGCTCCCCTCGCCAAGCTCGCCAAGCTCGAACGCGTTGCGCTCGCGGGTACGAACATAACGGATCTGTCACCACTCAAGGCGAGCGTGAAGAGCAAGACGCTGAAGTCCCTCTTGGTTTCGAAGCCCGCGGGAAACGCTGCCGAGGCCATCAAGAAGGAGCTTCCCGACCTCGAGCTCGAGATCCAATGAGGCCCGGCGCCTGATCAGCGTCTTCGCGACGCGGGCGCGTCGGCTTTGGCGCTCGGCGGCTTGCGCTCGTGCATGTGCCGCACGATGGGCAGGCGTGCGACGGCGCTGGTGAAGATCACGTCGTAGGAGCCGCCCTCGGCGAGGGCATCGATCGGGCGTGCTCCGCCGAGCTCGCCCAGACAGCGGCCGGCCCCGTCGGCATGTCCCTGCTTCAAGAGGATCTTGGCGTGGGCGCGCACCGTGGCGCCGAGGACGAAGCGCGTGTCCTCGTCGTGGAGCTCGATCTCCTCGCGAGGAAACGCGAGACGCAGATCGGCGAGGGTCTCGTTCATGCGCGCTTCGCGATCGGTGCGGCTCGGCGGATCGGTGCGGAACCGAAGCCAGGCGTCGTCGAGCGTGAGGTGCGACGTCACGCGCTCGGTCCAGCCGCGCTCGACCTCCAGAAAGAGCGGTCGCTCGTCGGCGATTGCAGAGAGGCTCACTTCATCGCTCGCGCCCGTCAGCGCCAACGCACGGACGAGCGGCTCTGCGACCTGCTCGCGGCCGAGGAGATCGACGGCGACGCGCCCTCGAGCCACGAGCGAGCGAGGAAAGAGGAGAACGTCGCGGCGCCGTCCTTCGACGAGCTGCGCCGTGGTCAGGCGCCAGACAGCGTGCGGGCTCGACGCGACGATGGCGGCAGCAGGCGGCAGACGATCGAGCGCGAGCGTGGTGTAGGCGTCGGCGCCCCGTGCGCTCGCACGATCGGCGCGCTCGCCCGCCATCTCGGTGACCAGCGCGACGAGCGTCGCGTGGAACGCGACGAGCAGCGCCGCGCTCGGACGCGCCATCGGGATGCGCATTTTCACGAGGGCCCCGGTGCCCGCGAAGAGGCCGACGGTCGAAGCGCATGCGAGCGATCCGAGGGCAACGAGCCGAACGCCGACCGTCCCCGGCGTGCTCCCGAGGGCGGCGCGCGTGACGATGTCGAAGGCAACGAGCGCGAGCGGCGCTGCGAGGAGAACTCGGCCCGACTTCTTCGCGACGAGGATCACCGTCCCGAACACGGCGAGCCCGAGCGGGATCCATCCGACCTGGTCGACGAACGCATCGAGGAGCCGGGGCTTGGACGCCAGGTCCGGAAGAGCGGGGAGCGGTCCGCGCCAGGGTCCGCCGAGCGCGATCTCGGCCGACGGCGAGAGGCCGCGAAGGAGGCTCGGCAGCGAGAAGAGCGCGGCCCCGAAGATGGCCGCCGCCGCGGTCTTGCCGACGACCCGCCACGGGACGGCCACGCGACGGGACGGGCGAGTCAGTCGAAGCGCGAGCACCGAAGCGATGACCGCGACCAGCGACGCGGCCCCGACGTTCGGGCGCTCGGCGAGCGCGCAGCCGGATAGAAAGCCGGCTCCGACCAACCCGGCCATCGGGCGGTTCGCGTCGGGATCGGTGACCGCGGCGATCGCGGCTGCCATCGCGCCGAGCGCCAGCGCCGCCGCGACGACCGCGCCGCCGCCGATGGTCGCCTCCTCTTGAAACAGTGGTGTCATCGTCGCGGTGAGCGACGCCAGGGTCGCGAGCAGCGGCGCCGCCCAGCGAGATCGCGAGCCCTCGGGCTCGATCGCCCGGAGCATTCGCAGCGCGACGGCGTGGAGGAAGACCCCGGCCAGCGCGAGCGCGACGGCAGAAACCAGGGCGGCCCGGAGCGTCCGCGAGCCGAGCGGAGCCAGCTGGGCGAGCTGGGTCAGCGAGGTCGAGACTCCGCCCCCGAAACCCATCGGGAGGAGCGCGACGTCGCGGAGGGCGGCCATGTCGGCGCGCCACTGCGCAAACGGCGAGCACCGAAAGAGCGCGACCGCAAAAGGGACGGCCCACGAGAGGAAGCGACTCAGTCGCTCGGGCACGAGTCTGCGCGTACTTGCGCGGCGGTACCTTGGCCAAGTTTAGCGGCCACTTCGGCCCTCTTTCCGACCGCTTCGCATGGTCAGAGGCTCGACGCGGGGGCGTCGTTCGGGTTAGTTGCCGATCCCCTTGGAGGATATGTGAGCCGATTCATAGACGAGCTCAAGCGCACCCATCGGTGCGGCGAGCTCCGCGCAAGCGACGAAGGTAAGGTTGTCGTTCTCTTCGGCTGGGTCGGGTCGCGCCGCGATCACGGCGGCTGCGTCTTCGTCGACCTTCGCGATCGCACCGGCATCACGCAGATCGTCTTCGACCGCGACTACGCGCAGAAGCACCCCCAGGCGGCGCAGCACGCCTCGCAGGACCAGGTCGTCCAAGCGCACGGGCTCGCCGAGCAGATGCGGAGCGAGTGGGTCATCGGCATCCGGGGGCTGGTCGTCTCGCGCGGCACCAACAAGAACCCGAAGCTCCCCACCGGCGAGATCGAGGTGCTGGTCATCGAGTCGACGGTCTTCAACAAGGCCGAGACGCCTCCGTTCGAGGTCGCCGACGAGATCGAGACCCGCGAAGAGGTCCGCCTCGAGAAGCGGTACGTCGACCTGCGCCGCCCGGCGCTCCAGAAGACGCTGCTGACGCGCCATCGGATCAACCAGGCGACGCGCAACTATCTCTCCGGGCAGGGCTGCCTCGAGCTCGAGACGCCGTACCTCGTGAAGTACACGCCCGGCGGCGCGCGCAACTTCCTCGTTCCCGCCCGCATGGCCCCGGGGAAGTTCTTCGCCCTGGCCGAGAGCCCGCAGCTCTACAAGCAGCTCTTCATGGTGGCGGGCTTCGACCGCTACTTCCAGATCGTCAAATGCTTCCGCGACGAAGACTCGCGCCTCGATCGCCAGCCCGAATTCACGCAGATCGATATCGAGCTCAGCTTCACGAATCAGGATGAGATCTTCCGCCTCATCGAAGGGCTCGTCTTCGCGATCTTCCGCGAGGCGCTCGGCCTCGATCTTCACGATCTCTACCAGACCGGCCGCTTCCCCGAGATGCCCTACGAAGAAGCGATGGGCAAATACGGGAGCGACAAGCCCGACCTCCGCTTCGGGCTACCCCACGTCGATCTGACGGATCTCGTCCTCGACCACGGCGGCGGCGGCGTCCCGTTCTGGGTCGAGATCGCCGACAAGTACAAGTCGGGTGCGCTCCGTCTCGATCTCAAGCCCGAGATCGTGAAGGCGATCGTCATCCCGGCGAGCGCCAACATGTCGCGGCCGCAGCTCGAGGAGCTCGAGAAGGGGCTGAAGGAGATCAAAGGCTTCCGCGGTCTCGCGCGCGCCAAGCTGGCCGAGGACGGATCGTGGACGCAATCGCCGCTCGCCAAGTCGGTCACGAACGAGCTCCGTCTGGCGATCAACGCCGCGGTCGGCGCGCAGCCCGGCGACGTCATCTGCTTCCAGTTCGGAAAAGAGACGTTGGTCCACACGGTGATGGCGCGGCTCCGCAACGACATCGCCAAGCGAATGGGGCTGATTCCGGAGTACGGCCACGGCAACAAGTGGAGCTTCCTCTGGGTGACGAACCCGCCGCTCTTCGAGCACGATGAAGAGGCGAACCGCTTCGTCGCCGCGCACCACGCCTTCACCCGTCCGGTCGACGAGCACATTCCCTTGCTCGAGACGGACCCGGCCAAGGTCCTGTGCTACCGCTACGACCTGGTGCTCAACGGCTTCGAAATCGGCGGCGGCTCGGTGCGCCTCCACGATCCCGAGGTGCAGAAGCGAGTCTTCGCGGTCCTCGGGATCGACGATCAGGACGCGCAGGCCAAGTTCGGCTTCCTCCTCGACGCGCTCAAGAGCGGCGCCCCGCCCCACGGCGGCATCGCCCTCGGCATGGATCGTCTCTCGATGCTCCTGGCGAGCGCGCAGACCCTCCGTGACGTCATCCCGTTCCCGAAGAGCAACCAGGCGACCGATCTCATGACCGGCGCGCCCGTCAGCGTCGACGCCGGCCAGCTGGCCGAGCTCAAGATCAAATCCGTGTGAAGCATCACGTCGCAGCAGCCGCCCTCGTCGTCGCCGGAAGCACAGCGTGCTCCGACGCGCTCATCACCTACCCGCTCGAGGGCCGGCTGTACGACGAGATGAACGACTGCCTCGATCCCGAGGGCGTGCTCGACGTCATCGAGGGCGAAGCGGTCGGCACGTGCGAGGGCGTTCGCTGCTTTCAATCCAAGGAGAGCGGCGACTACCTCGTGACCGCCCAGTGCGAGCCTCCTCCCGGTTACCATGATCGAACCGATGAGGTGGGCGGCACCTGCGAGAAGGCGCTGGCCGCCTACGCGCGCGGCGGGGAAGGGACGTGCCTTCCCCAAGAAGAGAAATAGGGAACGGCGACGGCCGTTCTGGGATCAGAAGAGCCCGCGGCGTCGGCGCGCGAGCTCGAGCGCATGCTCGGCGCCTTTGCCGGGGTGCTGGGCGGCCAGCGCTTCGAGCTGAGGCACCCATCGTGTGGTCGCGACCCTCGCGAGGGCCGAGAAGATGAGGATGAGCGCGTCCGAGAACACCGGGTCTGACGCCGCATCGATCAAGAGCGATGCCGCGCGAGGGTCGCCGATCTGACCGAGCTGAAAGAGCGCCGGCTTGCGAACGGCGACTGGCTGACCGCTCTTCGCCAGCGCGATGAGGCGCATGAAAGCGGCCCCGTGATCGGGGTGCCGGCTGTTTCGAGCAAGCTGCCCCAGCTGTTTGCATCCACCGGATGGATCACGAAGCAAGAGCTCTTCGGCTTGTGGCAAGAGCGCCATGTTCGGTGGCGCATCTGCGTGTGCGGCCAGCGCGGGATGGGTCGGGGCGAGACCTTGGCGTTCGAAGGTGGCGCGCGCCTCCGAATACGGCAGCATCGCCACGGCGCGCTGGAGCGCCGCGGCCGGCATCGAGCGTGCGCGCTGGATCACGCTGCGCGCGCCCGCCTGGCCTTGCGAGAGCAGCACGTCGGCCGCTTGATCGTGCCTAGGCGCGAGCCGCTCGCACTCGACGATGGCGATCGCGATCGTGCTCGCGTACGCGAGCGGCGCCTTCGTCAAGCCGTGCGGAACCCATCCGGCGTCGAGAGCCTCCTTCTCGAAGCGGATTGGAGGCTCCTGCAGCGCGGCGACGAACGCCCTCACCAGGCGCTCCAGACCGTCACGGCCAAGGAACTGCTCGGCGCGCGGCCAGCCGAGACGCGGCACCGCGGCGAACGCGTCGACGGAGCTCACCTGGCCGTACCACCACCGCTCGAGGAGAAATTCGTACGCAGTGCCCTCGTAGATGCGCCGGAGATGCTCGAGGATCTCGGGGCGGTAATCGACAAGCGAGGGTGCATCGAAGATGCGCCTCAAGAAGCCCTCGATGCAACGGATGTAGCGCCCCGAGCTGGAGGCGAAGGCTTCGGAATCTCGGGGACCATCGGCCATCGGATTGGTGACAGGACCCTCGAGAAAGCCGAGCCTGCGCAGCCGCGCCACCGCTTCGACTTCGGGTAGCGTCGGCAACATTTCGAGAAAGTCCGCGAGCAGCGCCTCGAACGCACTGAGGTGCAACGCATCCGGAACGAAGCCCTCCGCTTCGAAGAGCTCGCGCGCCTGCTCTGCGTCGGCGACGTGGTGAAGGCAGATGCGCAGCGCCTTCTTCACTTTCTTCTTTGCATTGAGTGCGGCTTGAACAGCGCCTTTCACCTCGGCGAGCGCCAGGTCCGGATCGCGAAACGAGAGCTCCCACGCGATGGTCGCCAGCTGCTGCGCGCCGACCGAGCCCTCCCGCCATTTCTTCACGAGGGTCTCGGTCTTGTAGCTAGAGAGCGCGGAGTGATAGCAGTAGCCCGGCCGGATGCCACGCGCCCAAGGGTCTTCGGTGTCGTTGGATCCGGAGCGCATCGATGTCTCTAGGGAGCCGCCCCACACCGCCGGCCGGACGCGATATCGAAGAATTGTACTTCTCCACCCGCCAACCCGACCGCCGCGAGCCGATCGTCGGGCGCGAAGGCGAAGCGCACGCCACCGAGCGGCTCATCCAGCCCAGCGAGATCGAGCGTCCTCGGGATCCATCGCTCGACGTCCCAGAGCACCACGTAGCCTTTCTCGACCTGGGCCAATAGCTTTCCGCCGTTGGAGAAGACAATGGGCGCCGGGGATCTCCGGCCGGGGTCCGAATGCAGCGCTTTGCGTGCTTCGACATCCCAGAGCACGAGCGAGTCCTTCGTTTCGGTATCGAGAGGCCGGCCGCGCTGGTCGACCCATTCCGGTTTCGAGAAGCGCCGGCCCCTGTCGGCAAGGTGTCGTCCGTCGGGCGAGAGGGCCAGATCGTGGCACCAGTGGCCCTCGATGCGCTGCTTGCGGGATACGTCGAGGTTGGGAGCAACGAGCAGGTCGATACGCTGCCCGACCAGATCGATCACCCATACAGCTCCGCGCGCGTCGCTCGCGGCAGCGCGCCTTCCGTCCGCCGACAGCGCCATTCGACATGTGCCGGGCTCGGTCGAGACCCATTCTTCGCCGCGCCGCTCTTCGGCCTTCAGCCGCGCCGGCAGCTCTTTTCGCCACTCCGAGCTGCCGCCGTCGCTCCAGGTGGACACCATGATCTCGCCGAACCCGTTCTCTGTTACGGCGGCGGTAGGAACGACCAGCTTGAAGCTGCCGACATCCCAGGCGGCGATCTGCCAATCGCTCGTGGCCAACCGCCGCGGCCGTACGTCGATCCCGCGCAAGCCATAGATGAACCGGCCGTCCCGTGACGCGGTCAAGATGGGATCGCAATGGCCCTTGGCCGAGCCGAGGCGCGCACCATCGAGCACGCGCCAAGCCGCGACGACCAAGCCATCAGCGGGTTCCTGACCGCAGGTGATGAGCTGCTTCCCGTCGGAGCTGAAGCCCAGGGCGGTGAGATCCTTGTCGCCATGACGAATGGGAGCCGCGCCCACGAGCTTGCATGCCTCCGCGGCGGTTGGGGCTGCGGGGGCAGCTTCGACCGCCGTCGGCGCCGGCGATCGTTCGGGAGGTGTGGATGTTGCGGCCTTGCAAGCGCCGACCACGACGCAGGTAGCGACGAGAGCGAACGGAAGCACAATCCGCCCCGACGCATGCGGGCCCCGCACGTCCATCCACCGGTCTTACGACGAGAACGAGGAGAGAGCTAGGCTTCGATGGGAAAGATCGATCGTGTTCGGCCATGCCCTTCCTGGCGAAGAAATCATGACGATACCGTCATCCGCATCCTCGCCAGGCTTGGCGCGACCTCCCCTCTCCCTCTCCCTCAGCGCGCCCGCTTCCTCTTCGCGCCCGTCTTCGTAGCCGTCCGGCGCGTCGCCGCCTTCGTCTTCGGCCGCGCAGCTCCGCTCGACGAGGGCCCGCTCGACGACGGCGTCGCGAAGCGCATGAGCTGATCGAGCATCCTCGTCTTGAACTCCTTGGTCGGCTGCTCGCGCTTGAAGATCAAGCGCACGAAGATCATGCCGAAGATCCCGTCGAGGAAGAGCTCCTTGTCGATGTCGGGGCGCAGCTCGCCGCGGCGCCCGGCACGCTCGAGCATGTCGAGGATCTTGCGGCGCCTCTGCTCGTGCTCGCACCGCGCGACCTCGGTGAGCGGCGATTCGTTGGGTGCGCCGAGGACGGTTCGAATCAGGCCCAGCGTGCCCGGCGCGAAGAGCTTCGCCGTCGCGATGTCGATGAGCTTCTCCAGATCGCCGCGGAGGGTCCCTGTATCGGACGGGAAGGGATCCTTTTCGGCCATCCATTGGAACGCCGCGAGCACGAGATCCTCTTTCGTGGGCCACCGCCGGTAGATCGTCGTGCGGTTCACGCCCGCTCGGGCCGCGACGCGCTCCAGGGTCATCCCCTCGAGGCCGGACAGAGCGATCTCTTCGATGGTCGCCGCGAGGACCTTTGCGATCACCGGTTCGCCGCGGATGAGCCGCCTACACGGCTCTTCGAGCTCGGGATCGCTGGTCACCGCTTCATCATGGCGCATGGGAGACGTCGTGGGCGAGAGGGCCTGGCCTGTCGTGAGCCAAGCTTCTTAACATTTGATCGCAACAGTTGTGTTGCGCAAGGTTGGGCCGGGTGCTAGCGATCGCAACACATATGTTGCGATCGTCTCTTGGGCCTCTTGCCGCCGGAGCTCTCCTCTCGTTTGCCGCCGGTTGTCGCGGGGAAGCCAAGGCCGGCGTCGAGCCTGCCGCACCCCCGGTGGATATCCAGCTCGAGGCAGCCACGCCCGGACCGGTCCCTCGAACGGTGAAGCTCACCGGGTCCCTGCGCGGTGAGCAGGAGTCGGACCTCGCCGCCAACGCCAGCGGCCGCGTCGTCGAGATGCCTGTCGACGTGGGTCAGGCCGTGAAGAAGGGCGACATCCTCGCTCGTCTCGACACCCGCGCGGTGGCGCTCGTCGCCTCTGAAGCCAAGGCGCAGGCCGACCTCGCCAAGACGCGGCGCGAGCAAGCCAAGCGCGAGTGCGAACGGGCAAAGGGGTTGCTCGAGGCCGGCGCGATCTCGAAGAGCGAGTACGACCGCACGCAGGACCAGTGCAAGACGAGCGACATCGACGTCCGCGCGGCTGAAGCGCGCGCCGGGCAAGCGTCCCAGACGGTCGTCGATGGCGTCGTTCGCGCACCGTTCGACGGCGTGGTGGTCGAGCGGCTGATCGAGCCCGGCGAGTACGTGCGCGCCGACACCCCCATCGTGCGGGTAGCGACCGTCGATCGCTTGCGGCTGAAGGTCGAGGTCCCCGAGGCGCACGTCGCTTCGGCTCGCGCCGGCGCGACGGTGACCTTCGGGGTCTCCGCTTTCCCCGGTCGAAAGTGGACGGCGACGATCGATCGTCGCGGCGTCGCGGTGCGTGCGCAGAGCCGCGACGTGCTCGCCGAGGCGAGCCTCGCCAACGCGGACGGCGCGCTCCTTCCGGGGATGTTCGCGACGGTCGATCTCGCCGTCGGCGAGGACGAGCTCCCGACCATCCCCGCCGCGGCGATCGTCACCCGCGAAGGCAGGTCGCACGCGTTCGTCGAGGTCGACGGGCGCGCTACCGAGCGCGTGATCTTCCTCGGACCCGAGCTCGGCGAGGGTCGCGTCTCGGTGCGCCGGGGCATCAAGGCCGGAGAGAGCGTCGTCGTCGCCCCGCCGGCCGACCTCAAGAACGGAAGCGCGGTCAACTGATGCAGTGGCTGGCAAAGCTCTGCGTGAAGCGCCCGGTCTTCGCGAGCGTCATCACGCTTCTCATCGTCGTCCTCGGCGGCTTCTCGTACCTCAAGCTGGGCGTCGACAACTTCCCCGACGTCGACATCCCGTATGTCATCGTGACGACCCGCCTCCCGGGCGCCGCGCCGGAAGAGGTCGAGACCGAGGTCACCGATCGCATCGAAGGCTCGGTCAACACGATCGGCGGCATCGACGAGCTCCGGTCGGTCTCCACCGAAGGCGTATCCCAGGTGATCGTCGCCTTCACCGTCGACAAGGACGCCGACGTCGCCGCGCAAGAGGTCCGCGACAAGATCGATCTCGTCCTCGCCGATCTGCCCGAAGGGGTCGAGCCGCCGATGGTCACCCGGGTCGATCCGTCGGCCTCCGCGGTGCTCCTCCTCGCCCTGCGCTCCGACCTCGACACGCGCGACACGACGGAGATCGCCGACAAGAAGGTTCGCCGCCAGATCGAGAGCATCGACGGCGTCGGCCAGGTCGAGATCGTCGGCGGCCGCGCGCGGCAGTACAACGTGCTGCTCGATCCGACGGCGCTACGGGCGCACGGCGTCACCGCCGCCGATGTCTTCGCAGGCCTCGGCCGCCAGAACGTCAGCGTCCCCGGCGGCTCGCTCGAAGCCGGCCCCTCCGAGCGGACCGTGCGCGTTCGCGGTCGGGTAGAGACGGCCGAAGAGCTCGGCGCGATCGTCCTGCGCTCGACGTCGGGTCGCCCCGTGCGCGTGAGCGACGTCGCCCGCGTCGAGGACGGGATGGCCGACGAGGAGACGTCGGCGCGCCTCGACGGCGAGCCGGTCGTCCTGCTCTCGGTGAAGAAGCAGGCCGGCCGGAACACCGTCGCGGTCGTCGACTCGGTCCTCGAGCGCCTCGGCGACGTCCAGAAAACGCTGCCCGCCGGCGTAGAGGTCGAGGTCATCCGCGACAACTCCGGCGTCATCCGGACCGGCATCGCCGCGGTGACCGAGCACCTCGTGCTCGGCGCCCTGCTCGCAGCGCTCGTCGTCTTGCTCTTCCTCGGCAACGTCCGCTCGACCGTGATCGCGGCCGTCGCGATCCCCATCTCGATCGTCGGCACCTTCGCGATCATGCAGGTCGCCGGCTTCACGCTGAACTTCCTCACGCTGCTCGCGCTCGCCCTGGCCGTCGGCATCGTGATCGACGACGCGATCGTCGTGCTCGAGAACATCGTGAGGTTCATCGACGAAAAGGGGATGAAGCCGTTCGTCGCGGCCGTCGCCGCGACCAAGCAAATCGGCCTCGCGGTCCTCGCGACGTCGCTGTCGCTGATGGCTGTCTTCGTTCCGATCGCGTTCATGGGCGGCATCCCGGGCCGGTTCCTCGCGAGCTTCGGCCTGACGATGGCGTTCAGCATCGCGGTGTCGCTCTTCGTGAGCTTTACGCTCACGCCGATGCTCGGGGCCCGCATGCTCCGCCCGGGCGGCCACGACGGCTCGCGCCTCTCGCGGATCGTCGACCGCTTCTACAAGCCGATCGAGCGAGGGTACGTCGCCCTCCTCGCCTTCTGCATGCGCCGCCGTTGGATCGTCGTCGTGGCGAGCGTCGCCACCTTGGCGTCATGCGTCCCGCTCGCCAAGAAGGTCCCCTCATCGTTCCTTCCGCCCGACGATCAAGCGCGATTCGAGATCTCGGTGAAGGCGCCGGAAGGAACGAGCCTCCCCGAGACGCGCCTCGTCGCCGAGCGCATCGCGAACGACGCGCGCCGCTACGAGGGCGTGACCCGCACGCTGGTCACCGTGGGCGAGGGCGAGTCGTCGCCGGCGAACGAGGCCAAGGTGTACGTGTTCCTCACCGACCCCGGTGCGCGCGCCTTCTCCCAGCAGCACCTCATGCAGCGCGTTCGCGATGAGGTCCTGCCCGTGCATGCGACCGACGGCGTGCAGGCCATCGCGGGCGAGGTCCCGGAGTTTTCCAGCGGGCAATCGCAGGCCAAGGTCCAGTACGCGATCGTCGGCCCGGACATCGACAGGCTCGCCGGCGCGACCCGCAAGGTCGTCGAAGGGCTCCGTCAGTTTCCGGCGGCGGTGGACGTCGACACCACGTTGACCGAAAAGAAGCCCGAGCTCGGCGTCTCGATCGATCGCGAGCGCGCTGCCTTGCTCGGCGTGCAAGTGAGCCCCATTGCCGACGCGCTTCGCCTCTTCGTCGGCGGCGTAAAGGCGACGACGGTCACCCAGACCGGTGAGCAGTACGACGTGCGCGTTCGCGCCGCCGAGCAGTTCCGCGCCGAGCCCGACACGCTGGCGCTCGTCGGCGTCGCGTCGCCGACAGCCGGGGTCGTCGGTCTCGATCAGCTCGTGACGTTCAGCGACTCGACCGGACCGTCGCGCATCGACCGCTACGGGCGCCAGCGCCAGTTCACCATCATGGCCAACACCGCGCCCGGTGTCGGCACGAACGTCGTCGAGGGAGAGCTCAAGCGCCTGGTGGCAGAGCAAGGCCTGCCGCCCGACTATCGCGTCGTTCCCGTTGGACCTTCGAAGACCGGCGCCGAGCTCGTCTCGGGCTTCTTGATGGTCATCTTCCTCGGGTTCGTCTTCATGTACCTCGTCCTCGCGGCGCAGTTCGAGTCGTGGTCGCAACCGGCGATCATTCTCCTCTCCTTGCCGCTGACGGTACCGTTTGCGCTGGCCTCGCTGCTCTTGCTCGGCCAGTCGCTGAACCTCTTCTCGGCGCTCGGCCTCTTGGTGCTCTTCGGCGTCGTGAAGAAGAACGCCATCCTCCAGATCGACCACACGAACAACCTGCGCGCGCTCGGGAGACCCAAGCTCGAGGCGATCCTCGAAGCGAACCGCGACCGTCTGCGGCCGATCCTGATGACTACGCTGGCGTTCGTCGCCGGCATGGTCCCGCTGGTCTTCTCGCGCGGGGTAGGCGCCGGAAAGAACCAGGCCTCGAGCGGCATCGTCGTCGGCGGGCAGCTCCTGTCGCTGCTCCTGACCCTCGTCGCCGTCCCCGTGGCCTACGACCTCTTCGATCAGGCGGCGGCTTGGCTGGCGCGCCTCCGCCGTAAGCAGAGCTTCGATCGAGGTGAGGCGGATCTCGCGCGGTACGAGGAAGGCTCTTTGCCGGAAGACGCAGCCATCGCAGCGGAGGAATGAAATGCGTAGAGGCAGACCGACGACGATCGCAGACGAATCGATCCTGTCAGCGACCCGCGCCCTCCTGGCAGAGCAAGGACCGCTGGTCCCCTCTGCCTTGATCGCCGCACGGGCCGGCGTCTCCGAAGGGACGATCTTCAAACGCTTCGCGACCAAGGCCGACCTCTTCCGGGCCGCGCTCGAGGTCGACGAAGAGGAGCTCGTCCGCCCCTTCCAGCGGCTCGATGCGGTCGCCGGCCTCGGGACCGTGCGCGCAAACCTGGCCGATGCGGCGCAAGCCTTCGTGCAAGCGCGCGAACGCCTCGCGACGCCGCTTCGCGCACAGCTTCGGTCCCAACGAGGCGGCGATCCGGATTCACGCGAGCGGCTTCGTGTCACCGTCGCGGCTCACGTCGATGCCTACCTCGCGCTCGAAGCGAGCCTCGGGCGCGTGCCCGCCGGGATGGCGAAGTCGTTTGGGACGGCCTACGTTGCGTGCCTGTGGGGCCTGGGGACAAAGCGGACCGACGAGGAGCTCCGCGAGGCGCTCGACGTCCTCTTCGGTGCGATCGCGCACGTCGCGGCGTGAGCGCTCAGCGACGACTCACCGCGAGGTACTTTCGGAATACAGCTGCCGGAATGCCCGGCAGCGTCACGTCCATGCGCTCGTCGTCTTCATCGCCGAGCCCGACGCGCTCGCGCTCACCGCTCTCGGACAACTTTCCTTGCTCGAGGAGCGCGTGCGCCGACTCGAGCAAGAGCTCGACCCGCTCCGGCTCGACCGTTCCGTAGAGGCCCGCGACGATCCGGAGATCGAGCGCGATGATGCGTGCCTGGGCGACGGCACGCACCATCGACAGCTTGCCCTGCCTGTCGGAGCAAAACTTCACGAGCTCGTCGGCGAGCGCCGTGAGGAGGACCTCCCACGCTTTCTCGCCGACGGCTCGCGTGTCGATGCTGGCATCAGCACGCATTTCGTGCGTGCCCAAAGCAATGTGGGTGCCACGCGTAGGTCCGTGAAATCACGGAGCGCGGATGCCCGATGATTGCAGAAGCGCCTTTCTGGCGTTTCAGCCCTGAAACGGTCCCCTACTTCTTGGCCGGCGGCTTCTTCGGCTTCGGCGCTTTGCCGCGCACGTACTTGGCGACGATGCCGCCTTGTTTGAGCGTAAACGAATTGGCCTCGCTCTTTTCGCCCTTCTTGGTCGTCTCGAAGGTGAGTTCGACCTTGATCGTCGGATGAAAGAGCGTCCCGTCGGCCGCGCGCTTGAGCGAAAACTGCGACTGGCCGCTCGGCTTCGCCGCGAGCACGCCCTGATCGAAGCTGATCGTCATTCCCTCGATCGAAGCGATCACCGCCTGAGGCACCTGCTTCTCGAGCTCCTTCTTCGCTTTTGCGTCGAGCACGTACTCGCCGGCGACGAGCTTGCCGAACGCGTCGTCGATGGGCACGGTGTCGCGCTCCACGGGTGGTGCGATCGACGAGCCGGTCATCGCCATCTTGAGGATATCGAGGCCGAAGCGCGTCGCGTCGAAGTCGAAGAGGTTGCCGACGTAGACGACCGCTACCTTTTGATCGGGAGCGCGCCCATAGAACGAATGGAAGCCGTCGATGGCTCCGTTGTGCCATTCGATCTTGCTGCCGCCGATGTCTCCGACGACCCAGCCGTAGCCATAGTCCTTGGAGACCGGCGTCCACATCTTCGCCTTGGACGCGTCCGAGAGGAGCGTGGTCCCGGCGAGCGCGCGGTCGAGCGCGAGCAGATCCTCTGCCGAGGCTCGGAGGAACCCGGCGCCGAACGGGAGCGACGGCGACACGACGTCGGCGGCGACGATCTCGTCCTTCGGGCTGCGCATGTAGCCCACGGCGTCGCTCGGCTGCGCGTCGACGCCGGCCGACTTCATCTGTGCCGGGCCGAGGATGCGGGCCGACAAGAGCTGTGCGAGCGGCGCCTTGCCGGCGCGCTCGAGGACGACGCCGAGGAGGTAGTAGTTCGAGTTCGAGTAAGAAAACGGTCGCGGCGCCTTCGCGTCCGGTGCGTCGGGCGTCTTCTTGGCGAGCCACGCCAGGACGTCTTTCTGCGGCACGTCCTCGAGCTTGCGATCGAGGAGGCCCCCGGGCTCCGTGTAGCTCGGCACGCCCGACGTCTGGCTGAGGAGGTCGTGAACCGTGATCGCCTGGTAGGGCTCGGGGAGCTCGGTCACCCATTTGCGCACCGAGTCGGAGAGGCTGATGGTCTTGTCCTCGACCATCTTGAGGGCGAGCGTGGCGACGATGGGCTTGGTGACGGAACCGATCCGGAAGCGCGTGCCGGCGGTCGGTGCCGCGCCGTCCGGCTGCTTCACCTTGCCGTAGGCGCGCGTCACGATCGTCTTTCCTTCGTGGGCGATCATGAGCACGCCGCTGGGAGCGTACGCCGCGCCGTAACGCGCGCCGTAGCCTTTGCTGTACGCGTCGATCGACGCGGACAGATCCTGCACCGATCCGTACGGCGGCATCTCCATCCCGTCGTCGTCGGGCAGGGCGGCCGCAGAGGACGAGGGCGCGCTCCCGGGACCCTTGCGCGGCGCCTCGTACTCGGGTGGGGGGCCGCTGTAGGCCGATTTGGTCGGGCCGCTGCTGCAAGCGGCGGAGCCGAGGAGTGTGATTGCGACGATCAGGCGAGTCGCCATGGGGTCCACGTGCCGAGGCATATCGCCACCGACGCATCGAGTCACCGGTCATCGTCCAAGAACCGGCTTCTCAACCGGCCCACCGACGCGTAAAACCCTTGGTCCCGCGGTGGCGCCCCGCATCCTCGTCGTCGACGACAGCCCGACCATCCTGAAGGTCGTTAGCGCGATTCTCGCGCGCAACGGCTACGGGGTCGAAGTCGCTCGCGACGGGCTGGCCGGCCTCGAGCAGATCGGATCGAAAGGACCCTTCGATCTCGTCCTGCTCGATTTCGTGATGCCCAAGCTGAACGGCTACCAGTTCTGCCGCGAGCTCCGCCAGAACCCCAAGTACAAGCCGGTGCCCGTCATCTTGATGAGCGCCAAAGGCGATCGCATCCGCGATCAGTTCGTGCAGCAGACGAGCGCGCTCGACGCGATCACCAAGCCGTTCGACGCCCGCGGCCTCGTGGCCGTCGTCGAGGGCGCGCTCGCCAAGCTCAAGGCCGGACGCGCGCCCATCGTTCCGGAAGGCGAGACCCTGCCGGAGGAGTCGAGCCTCGACGACGACTCGCGACCGAGCCTTCTTCCCATCAAGCTCGAGAGGCGCGCTGCCGCCGAGCTCGCCCGTCACGTGAACGCCGTCTGCACGCCGGCGATCCTCGAGCTGTCCGACATCGATCGAAGGAACGCCGAGCTCGTAGGCAAGGCGATGACCCGTGCGATCACCTCGAGCGCGCTCGACTCGGTGCTGCAGGTCCTGCGTGAGGCGTTGAGCGGCGCCACGCGTGAGGTCCTCTCCGGCGATCTCAGCCTCGTCCCGCTGGCCGAGGTGCTGCAGCTCCTCCAGATGCAGCGGCAGACGGGGGTGATGCGGGTCGTGAGCGGTTCCAAGCACCTGTGGCTCTCGGTGCGCGACGGTGCGATCGATTTCGCGCAAAACAGGACGGAACGTCCGGACTTCTGGCTGGGCCGATACTTCGTCCAGACCGGAGCGCTCGCGCGGAGCGACGTCGACGGAGCGGTCGCCGCGGCGAAGAGCGCCAAGCGGAAGCTCGGCGACGATCTCGTCGCGCGCGGTCGCGTGACCGAAGACGAACGCCGCGCCGCCCTCGAGAAGCAGACCTGCGAGATCATCTACGACCTCGTCCTCTGGCAGTCGGGCCGCTTCTGGTTCGCCAAGGACGCGCACGCCCCCGAAGCCGAAGAGGCGAAGCTCGGTCTCCCGGTCGCCGGATTGGTCCTCGAGGGATTCCGCCGCGTCGACGAGTGGCGCCTGATGGAACGCACGATCGTCTGGGATCAGGTGGTCATGGTGGACGAAGCGGCAGAGTCGCGGGTCAGCGCTCAGCTCACGCGGCACGAGCACGGCCTTTTGTCGGCGTTCGACGGCAAGCGCACCATCAACGAGGTGGTCTCCGAAGCGGAGATCAGCCGCTTCGACGCGCTCAAGATCATCTACCAATTTCTCAGCTCGCGCGTGCTCAAGGCGGTGGCGTGATGCGCGCGGGCCTCGTGCTGCGCGTACCGCAGGGGGCGTTTGGCGGGGCACCCGACTCGGATGCCGTCTTCCTCCCCGCGCACGAAGCGCGCGGCGTCGCCATGGTCTCGGTGAAGAAGCGCCTCGCCAGGGTCGACGGAGTCGAGGTCGGGATCGCCGTCATCGACGGTCGTGTCGTCGGCTACCTCGATCTCGGCGGCGGGCCGCTCCTCGACGCCCCGTGCGTCGTGGCGACGGTCGAAGGAAAGGGCGAGCTCGCGCTCTTGGGCGTTCAGGTGCTCGCCGCCGGGCGGTTCGCCGAAGTACCCGGCGGGGGCGTAACCTTCGAATCACGAGCCATCCCGGCGGCGAGCGCGTTCGCGCTCGCGGCACGGGTCGAAGAACGGTTCACCCACTCGCATCGCGAGGCTGGAGGCAGACCTTGAGCGCACCGAGGACGAGGAAACGACTCATCGACATGCTGCGCCGCACCGCGGGCCTCGGAGCGGGGTCGCGCGTCGAGCTCGAAGACGCGGAGCTGTGGACCGCGCACGGGCGGGCGGCGCGCGCGATGGCCGACATCGAGCGCCACGCCGAGCGGCTCGTCGCAGGCGGCGCCAGGCAGCGCGCGCAGCTCGATGCAGCGGCCGAGAGCGCGCGCAGCCTGGCGGGACGGGCCGACGCTGCGGCGGCCGCTGCGCGCCGCCTGCGAGAGGTCCTCGAGCGGATCGACGTCGTCGCTCTCAACGCCGGCCTCGAGGGAGCGCGCGCGCACGAGCCGGTCGGGCGTGGCCTCTTGCTCGTCTCCGAAGAGGTCCGCGCGCAGGTGGGCCGCGGGCTCGACAACGCCCGCGAGCTCGAGTCCGTCGTCGGCCAGGCAATCGCCGCCGTGGGTGAGCTGGGCGAGCGGCTCGACCGCACGCAACGCGACGGGATCGAAGCGAGCGCCGACGGGGCTCAGCTCAAGGCGGCGGCGCAAGAAGCGCAAGCGGGGTTCAACGACTTCGAGTCGCGGCTGAAGAAGGCGACGGGGCTCGATCCGGAGACGGCGCGCCTCGTCGCGATCGCGGGCGATCAAGCGCGCGGCCTCGCGACCTCGCTCTCCGCGCTCGAGGCCGCACAAGGCTCCGACGCATTCCGCGCCCTCGGGCCGCTCCTCTCGCCGCTCGCGAAACTCCTCGCGGCGCTCCCCGAGGCGGAGCCGGCTCGTCCCGGCGAGCGTGATGGATGACGAGCTCCGCCATATCCTGGTCAAAGAGCTCGAGCGCTTCGACGCCGAGCTCACGGCCACGCCGACGATCGCCGTCGCGCGCCGCGTCGCGCACAGCCTTCGCGGCTCGCTGAGCATCGCCGACGAGCGCGAGGCGTCCGAGGCGTTCGGCCGGCTCGAGCGGCGCATCGTCGCGGGGGACGAGCGCGCCGTCTCGGACCTCCTCGACCTCGTTCGCAAGCTGTTGGATCTCGCGACGAGCGGCTCGGCGCTCCCGACGTCGGCCTGGCCCGAGCCCCCCGAGGATCTGCGCGCGTCGTCGGTGCCGCCGGATCTCTACGGCGACTACGCAGCGCAGACCCGCGACTGCGTGAGGCGCATCGATGCGGCCCTCGAAATGGAGGACGTCGAGGCGACGCTCCACATCTACCGCGAGGTTCACACGCTCAAGGGCGCGGCGCTCGCCGTCGGCGACGAGGTCATGGCGTGGTTCTGTCACGGCCTCGAGGAGCGCCTGCGCGCCGCGCGCTCGGAAGAGGCAGCCCGCCGCGTGCTCGAGGACGTGCGAACCTACCGCGGCGTCCTCGCCGAGATCCCGAACGCGCCGGATCACGCGCTCTCGACGCTGCGCCTCTTCTCTGGGGCGCCCGTCTTGCGTTCATCGCGGCCACCGCTCCCGACGCCGCTCCCGCTGCCGCCGAAGCGGCCGACCATCGAGCTCAAGAACGACTCCGAGGCGCGCGCGCTCACCGAAGAAGGCACGGTGCGGGTGCCCTTTTCCACCCTCGAGACCCTCCTCGAGCGAACAGGACAGCTCGGTCAGGTTCGCGTCCCGCTGGTGGCGTTCTCCAGCGTCCTCGGCGGCGCCTCGGAGCGGACGCTGGCGCTCGCGCGCGATGTTCGCGAAGCGTTGCGCCTCATCGGACCGCCGCGGCCCTGGGGAGCTCCGGCCGCCGCCATCCACAAGCTCGAGCGCGTCGCGCTCGAGTTCGGGCAGCTCGGCGAGACGCTCGAAGGTGCCTCGCAGCGGCTCGGTGCGCTGGGTGGTCGCGTGCAGCGGCAGACCGAGCAGATCGCCGGAGGCGTGCAGTCGCTCCGGACGAGCGAGGCGGCCGTCGTCTTCGAGCGCGTCGCGCAGGTCGTCAGGAGCGAGGCGAAGCGTCAGGGCAAGCTCGTCGAGGTCGAGATCGTCGGCGGCGAGACGCCCGTCGATCAGCGCATCGTCGAGGGCCTCGTCGAGCCGCTGAGGCAGCTCGCGCGGAACGCCGTCGTGCACGGTCTCGAGCCGTCCGGCGAGCGCCTCGTGAACGGGAAGTCCGAGGCGGGCCACATTCGTCTCACAGCTTCGCCGCGCGGAGGCTCGGTCGTCTTCACCGTCGTCGACGACGGTGCCGGCGTCGACATCGCCGCCGTTCGCCGGCAAGCCGTCGCTGTCGGCTTGGTGTCCGCCGACGCCGCAGAGACGCTCGGCGATGCCGCGCTCCTGACGCTCCTCTTCTATCCGGGCTTCAGCATGAGGCAGGAGGTCGACCTCCTCGCTGGTCGCGGCGTCGGTCTCGATCTCACGCTCGCGGCCGTGCACCGGCTCGGCGGGACGATCCACCTCGAGTCGACCCGCGGCCAGGGGCTGTCGGCGACCGTCGTCGTGTCTGCCGAAGGCGGGCCGGTTCGCGTCCTGTGGCTCGTGGCCGGCGGCGCGACGTTCGCGCTTCCCGTCGAGCACGTAGGCGACATCGGCTTGGCTCGCGCTTCGGACCGGCCTGTCGTGCCGCTCGCGCAGCTCGTGGGCGATGCCGCCGGCCCGGCCGGTGAGCCGCGCTATGCGGTCGAGGTCCTGACGCCCTGGAGCGAGGCGCACGCGGTCACGATCGGGGTCGACGCCATCGCCGGCGTCGATGAGGTCACCCTGCGGCCGCTTCCCGGGTTCGTTCGGGTCGTCGGGCCCTGGTCCAGCGGCATTCCGTGGGCCGAAGAGATACGGCTCGGGCTCGATCCGCTGCGGCTCGCCCAGCTTGCCGCGCGCGACCGTTGATCCGACGCGCGAGCACGAGTAATCGAGGAAACGATGAGCGCGCCCGAAGAGACAGCCTGGGCACGCGATTTCATCACCAAGATCGTCGCGGCTTGTCCCAAGCGCATGCCGACGAGCGACGACGAACGGCGCGCTCACGCGATGATCCGGACCGAGATGGAGGCGCTCGGCCTCGAGACGGAGGTCCACGACTTCACCTTCAACAGCGATCTGTACGCGACCCTCGCGCTCCACTTCGGTCTCGGAGCGCTCGGATCCGTCGTCGCCGGTCGCTCGCCGCTCGCCGGCTTCGCGCTCCACGCCGTGTCGGCGGCGTCTTACGCGCTCGATTCGTCGCACAAGGCGATGATCCTGCGCCGCGTGTTTCCGTTTCGGCCTTCGCAGAACGTTATCGGCACGCTCCGCGCCGAAGGCAAGCCGCGCCTCCGGATCGTGTTCCTGGCGCACACCGACGCCGCCTTCACCGGCAAGGTCTTCGACCCGAAGTTCGTGAAGATGTTCGGCGCCAAACCGGGGCCGCTGTACAAGTCGCTTCGCGTTACGACAGGCGCGCTCGCGGCCCTCGCGGCGCTCGATCTCGTCGAGCTCACGGGTCGCCGCTTCCCGGGCCTCGGGGCGCTTCGGGCGCTCCTCAGCATCCCGACGTTCGTTGCGGCCGCGCTCAACTTCGACGTCGTCCGCAGGGGAGAGATCGTGCCGGGCGCGATGGACGACCTCTCGGGGGTAGCCGGCATGCTGCTCCTCGCCAAGCGTCTCCGCGCGATGAAGCCGCGCGACGTCGAGCTGGTCTTCGTCGCCACCGGCTGCGAGGAAGCGGGGCTCGGTGGTGCTCGCGCGCTCGCACGTGATCGAGCCGACGTCTGGTCAAAAGACGATACTGTCATTGTCGGCCTCGATGGCTTCGCCAACGGCGACCTCTGCTGGTTCGAAGAGGGCGAGATCTTCGAGGTGCCCCTGTCGCGCCGGCTCGAGGCCGAGCTCCAGCGAACGACCGCGAGCTCTTCGCAGTTCGCCGAGGTGGCGGCGTTCCCCATCCCGGTCGGAGGGACCGACGCAATCCCCTTCGCGATCGCGGGCTGGCCAGCGGTCACGCTCGGCTGCGTCGATCGAACGCGCTGCATGCCGCGCCACTACCACTGGCCCACGGACACGCCCGAGAACCTCGAAGCCGAGAAGATCCCGTTCTGCGTGGACTTCGCCGAGTCGCTCACGCGATCGCTCTGCGCATCCGCCGAGTCGTTCGCTTCGGCGACCGAGAGCTCCGCCTCCGCGTCGTGAGCTGAGACGTTCTTGCCCGGCGGGGCAACGAGGTGCACGAGATTGTGGCGTAGCTCGTGCTTCCACCGGTCGCGATGGATGGAAGCCTGAACTTCGCGCCGAGCCGGCGTCAGAGTGAGCTGCCCGCCTACGCCCCACTGCTCGATGCGCTGCACCGTGCGCACGCGCCGGAGCTACGGAGGATCGTGAAATCGCTGCCGCTCGCGTCCGGGGACAAGGTCCTCGATCTCGCGTGCGGGGACGGGACGTTCTCGGCCTGGCTCGCCGAATGTGCGGGGGACAGCGGGCTCGTCGTCGGTCTCGACGTCTCGCAGCCTTGGCTCGATCGGGCGGTGCTCAAGCACCGGTCACCACGCCGAGGCTTCGCGCCCACCGTCTTCACGCAAGGCGACGCCAGCGCGATCCCCTTCGACGACGGCACGTTCGATCTCGCGTTCTGCGCGCACAGCCTCCAGTCGCTACCGGACGCAAAGGCCGCTCTCAAAGAGATGGCTCGCGTGATTCGCCGCGGCGGCCACGTTGCGATCGTCGAGAACGACGAGCTGACCCACGCGCTGCTCCCCTGGCCGGCCGAGGTCGAGATCGCGGTTCAGCGCGCGCTCGCACGCGGGGCAGCGCGCCGGAGCGACAAGCGACCGTTCATCGGGCGCCGCCTCGGCCCCCTGCTCGGCGAAGCGGGCCTCGCGCTGCGCACCTTCGACACGTTCACCGTCTCGCGCTGCGGGCCGCTCTCGGCCGTCGATCGCGAGCACCTCGTCCTCTTCTTGGAGCAGCGGCGCGCGAGCGTCGAAGCGTTCCTCGACCGCGAGGATCGAGCGATGGTGCTGGGCTTCTTGTCGCCCGCGGGCATTCGAAGCCTCGCCGACGATCCCCGGCTGACCATCGCGTTCGTCCACGTCGTCGCCATGGCAGAAAAGACATGAAGCCGGAGGGAGCGGAATGAGCGCCGGGGACGCCCGCGGCCCGAGCGCCTGGAGCTCGAACCCGATGCTGCGAGCGGTGGTGGTGCTGCTCGCGATAGGTGCGCTCCTGGCCGTCGTACCTTTATGGCCTGCGCTGCTCCTCGCGGCCTGGGTCGGCCACCTCGCGCGGCCGCTCCTACGCAAGGTCGCGCATGTCGTAGGACGCCGCGAACGTGCGGCTGCGCTCGTCACGGTGGGCCTCATCCTGACGATCATGCTGCCGCTGGTCGGCCTTGTCTTCGCGGTCGTCAGCGAGGGCATCGACCTCTATCACGACATGCAGAAGACCGGGCTCGACAAGAGCTTCCTCCTGGCCCTCGTCGCTCCTGGAGCGAACGGCGGTGCCGAGATGCCGCCCATCGGTGTCAAAGAGATGATCGATCTCGGCAAGAGCTACGGCGAACGCGCGTGGCAGCTCGCGGTCCTTCTCGGCGGTACGGCGGCGTCGGTGATCATCGGCGTCGTCGTGTTCTTCTGGGGTACCTACGCGATGCTCTCTGGTGAGCCCAAGGGGCTCGCATGGCTCGAGAAGCACGGCGGCGTACCCTCGGTCGTCGTCCGCCGGCTCTACGCGGCGTTCATGGAGACCGGCCGCGGGCTCTTCGTCGGTGTGGGCGCGACGAGCTTCGTTCAGGCAGCCGTGGCGACCGCGACCTTCGTCGCTCTCGGCGTCAAACGCGCGATTCTCCTCGGCGCGCTCACGCTCGTCATGTCGCTGATCCCGGCGCTCGGCTCGGGCATCGTCTGGGTGCCGGTCGCGATCGGTCTGGCGGTGAGCGGGTCGCCGGTAAAGGCAGCGATCCTCGTGGCCGTCGGCATCCTGGTGATCGGCACCGTGGACAACCTCGTCAGGCCGTTCTTCGCGAGGTACGGAGCGCTCCAGATGTCGACGTTCGCGCTTTTCGTGGCGATGCTCGGCGGTATCGCGATCTTCGGGACGTTCGGCATCCTGCTCGGGCCGCTCCTCGTTCGGTTGGCGCGCGAGGCGCTGGAGATACGGACGGAGATGATGAGCGGGGAGCCTCATCCCGAGGAGGGCGAGGGCGCTCGCGTTTCGGATCCGGAGCCCACGGTTCGTGACCCGCAGCGGCCACGCGTCCCCGTGCAGCTGACTCCGTTCGAGCGCACTCGCTGATCGAGGCGTGGTGCCACGAAGGTCTAAGGCGCCACGCCACGTTCTGCCCGCCCCCATCCCCCCTCGTACTCATCTTCGTCCGCCCGAGATCAGTGCTTCGTCCTCCTCGATGTCGCGCGGAGCCGGCGGCTCCGCGCCGTCTTCGGCGACCGGCTCGAGCTCGCTCGGCGCGACGTCGACGACGCCGACGTTCGGCTCCGCTTCGCCGGTGCAGCTCCACCCGAACGGCCGCGAGCGGCCGTCGACGCGCTGCGTTTCGCCTTGGAAGCGCGTGACTTGCGCGGCCGCTTCGAAGCGCTGGAAGCGCTCGCCGCGCCGCTCGTCTTGCGGCGCGTGCTGCTCGTCGCGCTCGCTTGCTTCACACGCGACTTCTTGCTCGTTCGCTTCGCCTTCTTCGGGCTCGCGGTCTTCGCAGTCATGGACCGCTTGGTCCTCGAACGGCTCTTTGCGCCTTGCGGCATCACGCACCTCCAAAACCATGTCGGGCTCGTCGACCGATCGAGAACCGTCTCGCCAGGCCCACCGAGCATCGTTGTCTCGTGCGCTCTTGGCGAACACCGTGCCAATGTCGCAACCGGGTGGAGGGCGACGTCGGCAAGACGGCTCGACGTCTTCGGCGATGGAGCGCGCCGCTCATGCCGAGTGGTGATGGCGACGGTGTGGGACGCTCGCGTCGGTCGAGCGCGCGTCGTTCGAGGGCGCGCTTGTGTGCGGCGGAGAGGGCGGGATTCGAACCCGCGGTAGGTTGCCCTACGCGTGCTTAGCAAGCACGTGCCTTAGGCCACTCGGCCACCTCTCCTGAGGGGGAAGGTCAATAGCGCTTAAGCTCGATGCGACCAAGCGAGATCGACGCCGCCGGCGGCCAGCGGCGTCGCACGCATTGCAGCTCGAGCTACGAGCCTTCGTGAGATCTCAGGGAGGCGTGCCGCACTTCGCCCAGGTCAGCATGTCTTCCTTCTCGGTGCCCTGGAAGTTCCCTCCCGGCATCGGAGAAAGCGGCATGGTTCCGTCCTCGACGCGCGAGACGAGGTCTTTGCCCTTGGGCGCCTCGGCTTGCTGCTTCGCACCCTCGTAGGTGTCGTAGTCGGTGCCGTCGGGGGCCGCGTAGCGCGCCGTCGCGCCGACGAGGGTCGACGAGTGGCAGGCGGTGCACCGGTCAAAGGCCGACTTGAGCTCGGCGTACCCTTTGACGGTGCTGCAGTCGGCGTCGCCGCCCGTGCTGGTGTCGTCTCCGCACCCGGCTGCGGCCAGACCAACCGCGCTCGCGGCCACGAGCACGATTCCAAGAAGGCGATTCGTCATTGATGGCTCCTGAGGAAGTTCCCGCTCCCTTTAGGGGATGGGGGTCCGGGAGTGTATCGTTTTCGCCCCGGCTGGGAAGGCCTGCGGCACATCCTGAGCGCTTACGCCCCGGGGGCTTGCCCGAAACGGTCCCCGGCTTCTAGTCTCGCGGCCGGTAATGGCCTCCCGTCTCGCCCTTCCGGTCGGCATCCTGTTAGCCCCGGCCCTGCTGCTTGGACTGATCGCGCCGTCCTGGCCCCAGTACACCTTCGCGCTGTTCCTCGTGTACGGCCTGATCGCCGTGATGGTGTTCCTGACGCAGAGCCAGGGACCCACGGGTGGTCTGAGCGTCGTCAGCGACGCGATCCGCGAGCTGCGTCGGGGCCGCGCGCCGCGCGCGCCGGAGGGCGCATCGCCCGAGATGGCCTCGATTTTCGACGAGGTGGAACGCCTCGCCGACGAGCGACGCGAGCTCACCGAGAAGGTCGACGAGCTCACCAAGGAACGCAGCGAGCTCGCAGCGGCCGCGAAGAAAGCGGACAAGGAAATCGACGCCGCGCGCCGCGAAGCGGAAGCCGCCCGTCGCGAGGCAGAGAAGGTCCGCTCCGAGCAAACGTCCGGTCCCACCATGATCGTGCCGGAGGTGACCGACACCGCAGGGAGCGTCTCCGAAGCCGTGGAAGAGGTCGACGGCGTCATCCCCGCGCTCGCCGCGATCACCAACGAGTTCGGCGGCTACGTTCGCTCGGCGAACCAGGCGCTCCTCGAGATTTACCAGTCGATCGAAACCCTCGCGACGAGCGCCGAAGAGTCGAGCTCGAGCATCCTCGAGATGACGACCACCAACGAAGAGGTGGCGCAGAACGTCGGCGAGCTCGCGACGAGCGTCCGCGAGACGGCGACCTCGATCGAAGAGATGGCCTACTCGATCCGCGAGGTCGCGCGGAACATCGACGCCCTCTCGCTCACCGCCGAAGAGACCAGCTCGTCGATGAACGAGATGGACGTCTCGATCGATCAGGTCCAGACGAACGCCAACGAGACCGCACGCCTCTCCGAGGAAGTAGCGCTCGACGCCGAGCGCGGCGCCGAAGCCATCCTCAAGACGATCAGCGAGATCAACCGCATCCGCGAGTCGAGCCACGAGGCCGTCGCCGTCATCTCGAACCTCAACACCCGCATCGAGGCGATCGGCCAGATCCTCGCCGTCATCGACGACGTCGCCGAGCAGACCAACCTGCTCGCG
>JBGTSH010000035.1:0-47399 GCA_041940405.1 Polyangiaceae bacterium | reverse complement strand
GGTGCCGGTGAGCGCGTTGTAGAGGAGCACGCCCATCGAGAAGACGTCGGCGCGACCGTCGATGTCCTTGCCGAGGACGTCCACGAGCACCTGGCTCATCAACATGAGCGTGTCGTTCTCGATCCCTTTGCTCGCACTGCAGAGGAGCGCATTGGGCGGGATCAGGTTCTTGATCTTGCCCGCGGTCTCGCGAATCGCGTGCGAGGGCACCACCAGGGTCACGAGCTCTGCACGGTCGAGCGCCTCTTCGAGCGAGCTCGTCGCCGTGAGGTTGTCCGGGAGCTTGAACGGCGGCAGATACCGCCGGTTCTCTCTGTGCTCGCGGATGTCGCTTGCGAGCTTCTCGTTGTGAGCCCAGACGACGGTGTCGAAGCCCTTCTCCGCCAAGACCTTCGCCAGGGCGGTACCCCACGCCCCGGCGCCCAAAACGCACGCCTTGCTCATGGATCGAGGACGCTATCACGCACGCGGCTCGCGAGAAGCGACGAGCTGGGCCCTGCCTCGGTTCGACGCCTGACGGCGTCGAATTGCGGTAGGCTCCGGGCGGCTTCGGTTGCGCCCCCTATACCTGCTCCTTTGTTGCTTGCTCCTCGTCGCGGCCGCACCCGTGTCGATGTCCTGCACCCCGCAGGCCTACGTCGCGCTCATGCCCGGCGTGGTGAACGACCCGGCGAACCGCACGCTCCGCCGCGAGATCCTGGCCTTCGGGACGAGCACCCTCTGCAAAGAGCTGATGAAGCGCAGCGTCCCGCTGAAGCTGCGGGACGACGACCCGACGCTCGGGCGCTTCTTTCCGCGGACGTGCAAGATCGAGTCGCTCGAGAACGGCGATCTCTACGTGCAGTTCTCGGGCGTCGGCTACGCGTGGTCGAACCTGACCAAGCGCCTCAGCTTCTCGGCGAGCGCGGCGATCCAATACGAGCAGGACTTCAGGCTCGACGGATCGACGATGTACATCTACTTCAAGCCCGCAGCGACGACGGCGAAGAAGTTCGAGCTCACGATGGTCGAGCAGCAGGTGATGCCGACCACGCCCGTGACGCCTCTCTTCCCCGGCGGGGACGCGAAGTCGTTCATGAACCAGATTGGCGAGGGCATGCTCGCGCGCGAGATTGGTCGCGGCTTCACGGTGATCCGCGAGGACGACGGCAGCGCTTCGTTCGGCGTCGGTCTGATCCCGGTCGGCGAGCGCCCGCTCGCGCCCTACGAGCGCAAGGACGACGACCGCCTGCTCTACGTGAACGAGAGCGTCGAGATTCACCAGAACCAGCGCGACTACGTCGGTCCGATCGAAGTCCCCGACAAGGGCATGGCGCTCTATCTGACGCTCGGCGTGACGGGCGCGCCTGCCGTCGATCTCATCGTGGTTCCCAAGCAGCTCGGCGACGCCTGGCTCGATGGATACCTCACGACGCCCCAGGCTGGGGGGCCGCCCGGACCTCCGATCTTCGACGAGACGGTGAACGCCGATCCGACCGGCAGGCTCTACAAGCGGCTCGTTCGCGTGCCCAAGGGCTCGTACTACGTCGTGCTCGACAACACGCAGACCGCCGGGCGATCCAATCCGCCACAGCAAGCGCTCGACGATCGCGCCGTCAACGTGTCGGTCGGGATCGAGCTGGGCGACGCGCCCTGAGTGGTTGCAGCTAGGTCCCCATGCGTCTAACCAGTTCGCTCGAAAGTCGACGTTGGAGTGCTCGATGAGGTCGCCCCTGCAATTTCACCCCCCCGTCCCCCCTCGCGTTGCGAGGGGGGTGCTTTCGAGAACAGCCGCGGATGGGCTGCGAGCGAGCCATCTCCCCCCTCACGTAGTGAGGGGGGGTGGGGGGGTGAAATCATGGCAATCACGCTCCGAGAGAGAGGACGCTAACTCCCTCATCTGCTGGCCCGGAAAGGAGCCACTCTGAGCGCATCGACCCGAGATGGCCCGAGCGGCAAGACGGCGCGTAAGGGCAGCAAGAGCCCCACGCCGTCCAAGAGCTCCACCCGTGCATCGGGCGAGGATGCAGAGGACGAGTCCGGCCAGTCACCGGCCGATCCGCCCGACGTCATCCCTGCGGTCGCGCCGCGCCCGGCCAACAAGGTCGCGCGCGCGATTTTCTACGCTCTCTGGGTCGTCGCCGTTCCGCTCGCCGCGTCCCTCATCACCATCTGGCTCTTCACGCCGTCCGAGGGCGCGCGGTCGGTGGGCGCTCTCGAGAGCGCGATAAGCGAGCAGAAGATCCCGTTCGGGATCGTCTTTTTCACGCTCTTCGCGGTCATCGTGTGGCGCTTCCGCCACGACTTGCCGCTCGCGGCGGCGGCGGGGATCGGCGGGCGTCGCGACCTGCCCGCCAAGCTCCGCGCGCGCTTCGAAGAGGCAGGCGCGCTCCTCGAAGAGGCGCGCAGGATCTTGCGATCGCGCAAGCGCGACATCGAGAGAGAGCTCGTCCCGTCAGAGCGTGAAGGCGTCGCTGCAGGCCTCGAGGAGCTCGAGCGCGCGATGGCCGCGCAGCCCTTCGTCGCGACGGCGTTCGAGAAAGCGCACACCCGGGCCGAGCGCCTCGTCGGCGAGCACCTGTCGCGCTGGCGCAAGGGCGAGATCCGCGAGTACGCCGAGTCGATCGCCATCGCGGTCGGCGTCGCGCTGCTCCTCCGCGCGTTCGTGGTCGAGGCGTTCAAGATCCCGAGCGCGTCGATGATCCCGACGCTTCTCGTCGGGGACCACATCTTCGTCAACAAGTTCGTCTACGGTCCGCAGATCCCGTTCACCGAGCGCCGCCTCTTCGAGAGCCTGCCGCCCGATCGCGGCGATGTCATCGTCTTCAAGTTCCCCGAGAACCCCGAGCAGGACTTCATCAAGCGCGTCGTGGCGATCCCCGGCGACACGCTCGAGGTCGTGGACGGCCGGCCGATCATCAATGGCTGGATCGTCCCGAACTGCCACGTCGGCTCGTTCGAGCAAGAGGGCAAGACGAGCGAGCTCTACATCGAGTACCTCCAAGACAAGGCGTTTTTCACGCTGATGGACCAGAAGCCCAGCGGCAGCGTGTGCGAATCCGCGGCCGACTGCTCCGGGCAAGAGCGCTGCTTCTCGGGCTACTGCGGCAAGGACGAGCACCACCGCGGCCCGTGGAAGGTCGCCGACAAAGAGGTGTGGGTCATGGGCGACAACCGGTTCAACAGCCACGACTCGCGCCAATGGGGCTCGGGGCGCGGCGCCGGCGTCCCGTTCGATCACATCCGCGGTCGGGCGATGATCATCTTCGCGACCTTCAACCAGACCGGCGGCGTGCTCGATCGCATGGCCTTGCCCGTCATGGGCAAGCCGCACCTTCCGTCGACACACGCAAGGCTGCAGCCGGGCCTCGAGAAATGCCTGCGCGAAGCGCCGCAGAACACGAAGCCGCCCGCGGCGAAGAAGTAGCGGTCTTGCGCTACGCTGCGACGCGGTGAGTTTACTTCTCCGCAGACGAAGCTGGACCTTCGGTCTGGCGGTCGCGACCTTCGGGAGCGGCTGCGGCGGCTGCTCCAAGACGGACGCCGAGCGTGCTGCAGAAGAGCGCGCCGAAGCCGAAGAGCGGTGGAAGAGCTCGCGGGCGATCCTGCCGTGGCGCGCGATGAAAGGCTCGGTGCGGAGCAACGGCGCCGACCCGCGGCCCGAGGTCTACGTGCGGTGGGACGCGATGGTGGCGAAGGCCGACGTCGAGACCGTCACCACGTACTTGATCTGGCTCGCCGCGAACCGCGACCAGCTCACCGAGTTCGACGAAGACAAGTTCCCCACGGTGCTCGAGATCCTTACGGGTCAAGGCGCACCGGCGCTGCCGCCTTGGTACGACAACGGGGCGGACCACCTGCTCGTCACGATGACCGTTTTGTTATTGGATGCGGCGGACTCGGGCAACAAGCTCCCCGTGGGCGAGATCGCCTTCTACGAGCTGTCGCGCGCCGAGCCCAAGCCGAATTGGCCGGCCGCCCTCGCCGCGCTCGGCCGCTACGCCCGCGGTGTGACGTTCTTCTTGAACGAGTTTCACTACGCGGCGAACGAGGAGCTCGCCCACTACGACGAGGCGGTGGCCGCGCTCTCCGATGAAGAGCGCGCCGTCGTCGCAGCGCTCTTCAAAGAGGAGCTGAAGGAATCGAAGCTGCCGCCCGCCGAGCAGGGCAAGCACATCCTCGTCGCTCTCGGCGCGTTCACACGTGCGGCCAACTTCGCCAAGCTCAAGCGTGACGAGGACACGACGCGCGAGGTCGAGCGCGGCCTCGAGGCGCTCGAGGCGCTCGGCATCGAGAACGAGCTGACGCTATGGGGCTGGGCGCTCGTCCACCAGCGGCGCAAGCGGTACGACAAATCGGCTGAGGCCCTCCACAAGCTCGCCAAGACGCCCTATCTGGATGAGGCCACGAAGGCCGAGATCGAAAAGAGCGCGAACGACATGGCCAAGCAGTCGGAGGATCCGGGGATTCTTCAATCCCAGGCCACCACCGTCGCGGTCGTCCGCGCGCTCGTCGCCCGCGCCGGCGGCGTCGAGGCGATCCTCGCGATCTTCCTCGGCAAGGAGCAGGCGGCGAAGATCGTCGCGCCGTTCGTCGCGATCGACGACACGTTCGAGACGATCAAAGAGGCGACGAGCACGAAGAAGATTGAAGGCCTGGCCGACGAGGGCATCTCGAAGGCAAAGGACGCGGGCCTGTCGTTCTGGGAGAAGCTTTGGAAGTAGAGCCATGACCAAGAGTCCGTTCTCGCACGTCCCGAAGGCTCCCACGAACCCCACCAAGAGCGCGAAGCCGCGCGCTTTCGACGTGGCCGATCTCTACGAGGGGCCCGTCGCGACGGGGAGCGACGCCGCCGCTCACGACCTGCCGCTCGATGAGAAGCTCCGGCAGGCCTATTTCTGGATCGTCAACACCGCGATCATCAGCCCCCATTACGACATCGAGTACAACGAGGGCCCGCCGATAACGTTCACGTTGGGCGACACGAAGTCGCCTCTCTCGCTGCCGAGCGGGCAGAGCTATTCGAGCTACGTCCTTCTCCCGCTGTTGACGTTCGCGATAAGGCGGAAGTGTCTCTTCATCGGTGGGCCCGGCCGGGGAAAGACGGCCAGCGCCGTGCTCATGGGGGTGCTCGCCGGCTACCCCGTGAGGGAAGTGCGCCGGGCGATGCTGCACGGGCATCCGCAGATGACGGTCGCCGATCTGCTCGGTAACCCCTTGCCGGCGGATCTCGTCCAGGCACAGCGCATCGAGGACATCCGCATCGCCTGGCGCAAGTGGCTCGGCATGCGCGTCAAGATCATCGACGAATACAACCGCATCCCGACGCGCACGCAGAGCGCCCTCTTGACGGTGATGGGCGACGGCTACGCGGAGCTCTTGGATCACGTCTTCGAGTGTCCGGAGTCCGCCTGGTACCTGACGGCGAACGACGACCAGGGCGGCGGCACCTACCAGGTGATCGAGGCGCTCCGCGATCGCATCGACGTCATCGTCCAGGCGTTGAGCTTCAACGTGCGATTTCTCGACGATCTCCTCACCCGAATCGAGGAGAACATCCACCCCGAGCGCCTGGTTCCGCCGCAGATCGTGTTCAACGAGCGCGAGATCGAGCTCATGGACGGCGCCATTCGATCGATCGGGGTCCCGCCTCCGATCCGCAGGCGTATCGAGTTCTTCGCGAGCCAATTCGAGTTCCTCGAGGTGGCGGCGAGCCAATTCGAATACAAGACCAAGGATACGGCGCGCCTCGCTGGAGCCGATTGGCGCGCCCTCGTGTCGAGCGAGACGGGCAAGGACCGCACGCAGGATCTCGGCTCGCAAACCAAGAATGGCCTCTCGGTTCGCAACCTGCTGACGGTCCTTCACTACGCGAAGGCCATTGCATGGTTCCGCGGCCACGCAGAGGTCGAGCTCGAAGACCTGCGGCAGGTCCTGCCGTTCGTGCTCCAGGACAAGCTCCGCGCCGACACCGAGTCGCCGTTCTTCGAGTCGGACGGTCACAAGAGCCTCCGAACGGATCGCATCGGCTGGCTCCGCCGGCTGTTCGATCTCTCGTGCACCGAGTACGACCGGCTCGACCTCGATCGCGTGGATCCCGTCGCCGAGCTCGATGTCGAGCTCCGCCGGGGCTTGGAGGGTCTGACCGAGGTCGACACGCGCTCGCGGCTCACCAAGATCGAGCGGCTGATCGCGCAGCTGACCAAGGGCAAGAAGCTCTACGGTCACATCTACGAGGATCTGGTGAAGCTCAAGTACCTTCACCAGCGGTACACGAACTACCTCCGCTGGCTTCGCTCGAAATGAGCAGCGTCTTCAAGGCAGCGCTCGCGTCCGATCGCGACGTCTTCAATCAGAAGTTCGCCGAGGTGCGGCGCCGCCACCCGGATCTCGACGGAGAGGTCTTCGGCAACTTCCTCCGCACGCTGGCGGCGCCGATCGTCGAGAGCGCGGCAGCGGCCGACGCAAGCGCAGCGCTCGCCGTCACGCATGCGGTGTACGACGCATCGCTCACGCTGGCGAGCGAGAGGCTCGCAGGCCCAGGCGGGCGCTACCCCGTCATCGATCGGCTCTGGGAAACGGTTCTTCCGCGCATCGGCTCGCTCGTCGCGAATCAACCGCTGCGCGTCATCGGCTCGCTGACCAACGCCGTCGTGAATGTCGCCTCCACTCCGGGCGCGCGGGCCGCCGAGCTCGTCGAGCGCCTCGGGGTGGTCATCGGCGATTTGCGGAGCGTAGAGGACCTCCTCCGCGCCGGCGAAGTCGCGGCTTGGCGAGCGGGCCTCGCCCACCTTCGAGAGTCGGCGCTCGCTGCGGCACGCTCGCTAGCCGGTGGGCTCGCTTCGTCGATCGTCGGTGCGCCCCGCGCCGATTGGAGTGAGCTCTCAGCCGTGCTCGCGCAGGATCCATGGCTCGATCCCGCAGCACCGCACGGCGAGTCTCCTCGGCTCGCCGCGATCGTCGGAGGCTTTCGCGGGTTCGGCGGCATGTTCCTTTCACCTCCCCGCGTCTTCAATGTCGACGATCACCTCCTCGCCACGGATGGTCAGGAGTGCTTTTTTCTCACCGCCGATGCGTTCGGCGCCACGTTCCACCGCGCGGACGGCTCCGCGCTCCGCCGCGCCAAGATGGAGTCGGCGAAGTGCCCGGTCGAGGTACCGATCTTGGGCCGGGTGACGAGCGCCGCGGCCATCCATCGCACCGTTGCAGTCACCGGACATGCCTCCCATGGGATCGCGCTCGTCGCCGTCGCCTGACGCCGGAACGCTGGCGGAGCGCTGGCGCGCTGCGTGGCCGGAAGCGCTCGCCGTGTGGAGTCGGTTCACGCGGCTTCGCCCGCCGGTGCTCTGCCTCACGGCGAGCGACGCAAAGGCCGAAGGGCTCACCGAGTCGTTCGCGATGATTCGCCTGTCCGACCAAGCGATCGTCGTGAACCTCGACGACGTTCGAAAAAACGCGCTCGAAGATCACGCGGTCGAGGTGCTCGCGCACGAGATCGGGCACCACGTGCTCGCGCCTGCGAACCTCACCAATCACGCGAAGTGCATCGCGCGCATGCGTCACGCACTTCCGACGGTCGAGCACCGCGCCCCGCTCGTCGCAAATCTCTATACGGACCTCCTCATCAACGATCGATTGAAGCGCGCGGCCGAGCTCCCGATCGAGCGCATCTACCAAAAGCTCGCTCCCAAGAAGCCGAGTCGGTTGTGGAAGGTCTACCTCCGCATGTACGAGCTCTTGTGGGGCCTCGAGCGCGGCGCGCTGGGCGCACCCTTTCGCGACGATCGTATGGAGGGCGATGCCCTGCTCGGCATGCGCGTCGTGCGGAGCTACGCGATCGACTTCGTACGGGGCGCCGGAGGGTTCGCCGCGCTGCTCTTGCCCTACGTCATGGAGGAGGCCGAGGGGAAGGAAGGTTTCCAGCTCCTCGGCGATACGATGAACGCGGGCTCCGGCGGCCTACCGGACGGCCTCGCAGAGATGGACGCCGACGAGACGACGGCAATCCACCCGGCGCTCGACCCCTTCCTCGGCGATGACGACGTCGTCATCGATGGAGCGCTCATGCCGGATGAGGTCGCGGCGCACGCACCGTCCGGCGGGCAGACCAGGACGCCTCATGCGTACGGAGAGATCCTTCGCGCGGCGGGCGTGGTCATTCCGGATGATCAAGTCGCTGCGCGCTACTACCGCGAGCGCGCGCTTCCGCACCTCGTACCGTTTCCGTCTCGCAAAGGCGCAGAGTCGACCGATCCGCTGCCGGAGGGGCTCGAGCCGTGGGACATCGGCATGCCGCTCGACCAAGCAGATTGGTTGCAGTCGATCCTGCAGAGCCCGCGCGTCGTGCCCGGCATGACGACGGTGCAGCGCCTCTGGGGAACCGCCGAGGGGCGCGAGCCCGAGCGTGTGCCGCTCGATCTGGATCTCTACGTCGACAGCTCCGGCTCGATGCCCCACCCTTATACGCAGGTGAGCTACCTCACGCTTGCCGGGGCGATCATGGCGCTCTCTGCGCTCCGGGCCGGGGCGCGGGTGCAGGCGGTCCTCTGGAGCGCCAAAAACCAGGTCCTGAAGACGCCCGGATTCGTCCGCGACGAGCTCGCGATCTTGCAGGTCCTCGCCGGCTACTTCGGCGGCGGTACGCAGTTTCCGATTCCGCTCTTGAGGACGACCTACGAAAATCGAAAAGCGGCCGATCGCCCCGCTCACATCATGGTCATCTCGGACGACGGCATCTCGACGATGTTCGACGCTGACGAGCAGGGCAACAGCGGTTGGGATATCGCGAGGATGGCCCTCGACAAGTGCGGCGGGGGCGGCACGTTCGTCCTGAACCTTCCCGAGCGGTGGGAGGCGATCGCCAAGGACAGCCCGGTCTACGCCTCGATCGTTCGGTCGCGAGACGAGCTCGGCTTCGCGGTGCACCGCGTGTCGACTTGGGACGATCTCGTCCGGTTCGCGCGCGAGTTCAGCCGTGCTCATTACGCTGTGGGCGAGGAGGGCTCACGTTGGTGATGCGAGAAGGCCCGCCTTTGGAGGCGCTCACGCGACGTCTGACCGAGACGCCGCCGGAGTTCCTCGCGGACACGACGGACACCCTGGCCGTCGTGAACGACCTGCTCCGGATGCATGGGGCGACTTCGCTCAGCCCTGGGCTCGATGGCCTCGTCGCGCATGGGTCGCCGGAAGCACAGAACCGGGGAAAGCTCGCGCGCATCTTCGCATGGCTCTTCGCCGACGCTTGGTTCAGCGCTGCGGGTATCGACGTCCTTCCCGCGATCCTCTCGGCCAGCGCCGAGCTTGCGGCGCTGGTCCCGGCGCAGAAGGCGGTCGCGTCCCCCGATCGTCGCGAAGAGCTCGCGCGCCTCGCGCTGTCGAAGCTCGAGCTCTTGCCGCAGGGTGAGAGCGAAGCGCTCGCGAAAGATCGCCTCGTCGCCCTCAGCACCGCCGAACGGGCCCGCGTGCTCGCCGCGTCGCGCGCCGCCGAGGAGCGAGCACGCAAGATCCGCGAAGAGCTCGCGCGGAAGGCCGCACAGGAGGCCGCCGACAAGGCGAGCCGCGAATGACCCGCGCGGATCCGACCGATGAGGAGCGCTACCCGCTCCTCTCCGATGCCGGCCGCCGGATGCTCAAGCGCCTTCGCGAGCACCCGAGCGCGCCCATCTTCAGGAACCAGAGCGGCAATCGGCTGACGGCGGCTGATCTGGAGCGGGTGATCGCGTTCGAACGGGAGACCCGCGACGCCTGGCCGCGCTGGCGCGAAGGCGAGGAGCCTGAGTGGGTCGGGGGCTTCGTCGCCCGCGCGCTCGAAACGGTTCCCCATTACAAGGAATATGGACGTGAGCTCGGCTCTCCGCTCGCGACGTTGCCGACGATTTCTCGGGCCGATCTCTCGCAGGACATCGCGCGCTTCGTCCCCGACGACGTCGCGATCGACCGATTGATCCACTTCACCACGAGCGGGACGACCGGCCACCCGCTGATGGTCGCTTCGCATCCAACGGTGGCTGCTTCTTACCTGGCGCTCCACAAGAAGGCCCTTCGCCATTTCGGCGTCGAGCTCCGGGCCGGTGCTGGTGAAGTGGGCATCGTCCTCGTCGGCTTTCAGAAGAGGACCTTCACCTATGTGTCGGTCACGCCGCAAATGGGCGAGTCGGGGCTCGCCAAGATCAACCTCGTCCTCGACGATTGGCACGATCCGGCGGACCGGCACCGGTACCTCGATGCGCTCGATGCGGAGATGTACAGCGGCGATGCCGTCTCCTTTGCCGAGCTCTTGACGCTCCCGCTCCAGACCAAGCCGCGGGCGCTCCTTTCGACGGGCATGACGCTCCTTCCCGAGCTCCGGAGAGCGCTCGAGGATCGGTTCGGCTGCCCGGTCGTCGATGTGTATTCGCTGAACGAAGCCGGCCCCGTCGCGTTTGCCGACGGCGAGGTATGGCGCCTGCTCCAGCACCGGATGTACGTGGAGATCCTCGACGACGACGGACGCCGCGCCGCGCCCGGCGAGCTCGGTGAGGTGACGCTCACCGGAGGCTTTAACGATTGGCTGCCCCTCCTTCGCTACCGAACGGGCGACTTCGCGCGGATGGTCTTTCACGGCGGCGAGCCGAGGCTTACGGATCTCGCGGGTCGCGCACCGGTGCGCTTCTCGGCGACGAACGGCACATGGCTGAACAACATCGAGGTCACGCACGCGCTCGGACGCTTTGCGCTCGGGCAGTGGACGCTGCGACAGCGAAAGGACAAGAGCTTCGAGCTCCGCACACGGGGCGGGAACGCGGATGAGCTCAGGGGCGCCTTGCGGGCGCTCTTCGGAGCGGACGCAGTCGTCGATGTCGATACTGCGGCGACGTTCGACGGAAAGGTGAAGCAGTACGTGAGCGAGCTCGGTCCTACCGCTTGACCGTTCCCATCGACTCGACCTTTGCGAGGCCTTTCAGTACTTCGGCCAGCACTTCGCGCGTGGCGAACGGCCCGGTGCCGCGCGACATGACGAAGACGTCACCGTCGACCGCGTAGCCGATCCGCTCGCCGCTGGTCCGCATGACCTTGACGAGGCCGTCCGCCCCCGAGGTGTAGAGACTGATCGTGCCCATGTCTTCGCCCACCCTCACCTGAATGGTGACGGGCACACCGGAACCGTGCACCACCGTTCGACCGAACTTCTGTCGGATGCGCGTGTTGAGCTCCTCGGCGGACAGGTCGCGAAGGCGGCGCGCCGTGAGGGGAACGAGCGGCGGGCCGCGGTCTTGGATCGGATCGGGCCCCCCAATGGTGTCACCGACGACATCGAGCTGAATGCCCTGCCCGATGGCGTCGCGGATCGCCGATACGGGCGGCTTGTCTCCCGGGTATTGAACGATGAGCACCGTCCCGTGCTTGTCGAGCGCGTAGGCATGCGGCTTCTTGCTGGAGAACACGAACTGCTCGATCATCATCAAGGCGGTGTTTCTTCGTTGGTCCTCGGGAGTGGCCGGGTTGCTCTCCTGGATGAATGCGATGCCCCAGTCGGTCTCCGACGCGCCGATCGTGACGGCGCGCATCGCCGCGCCCGCGGCATCGTGTGTCGTGTTGCCTGCCGTGCGGACGCCCAACGAGGTGATCCGCTTTTCCAGCTCCGGGCCGGAAAGGTCGCTCAGCTTCGTCGGGACGAGCGGTCCTGCAGCGCTTGGTGCGGCGCTCGCGTACGCAGATCCGGAGGGCGCGGGCGCCGCAGCTTCCTCGGTCGGTGCGGGCGGCGGCTCGCTTGGGGATCGGCCAACGCCAAGCGCGAGCGCTGCCGCGCCGGCACTCACAGCGAGAGCCGCGCCCACTCCGATGAGCAGCCGGCGTGATGGCCGCGCGCCGGCAGACGTCGGCGCGCCGGTGTAGCCGACGCCCGTTCGCAACGTGCGGCTCGAAGGAGGCGCTGTCCGATCCGTGCTCGTGAGCAGGCGCGCCGGCGGGGCGCCCGTCTGCGCAGCCGCCGGAACCAATGACAGGCCGAGCTCGCCGGGGCTGATGCCGCTCGCGTTCGCGGCGGCAGCGAGCGCGGCAGCGAGCGCACCCGCGTCCTCGAAGCGATCGCTGGGTCTCAGCGACACCGCACGCGAGATCACCTCTTCGAACGGGCCGGCGTCGACGCCTCGTCTGGCGGCCGAAGGCCGTATCGGATCGATGGCCGCGAGGCTCGCCGATTCGTCATCGTAGGGAAGCCGCCCGGTGAGGAGCTCTACGAACAAGAGCCCCACCGCGTGCACGTCGGTCCAGGGGCCCGTGCGCGCGCCGGCGATCTGCTCCGGTGATGCGTATGCCGGCGTGCGCGGGCTCTCGCCGGAGACCGTGAGCGTATCGCCCGAGCCGGCGCTCGACGCCTCGGGCATGAGCTTGGCGATCCCGAAGTCGACGATCTTCGGCGTCACCTTGCCGCTCGATCGGTCGAGCATGATGTTCGCAGGCTTGATGTCGCGATGAACGACGCCCTGCGCGTGTGCATGGGCCAGCGCCTGGGTCACGGGCACGACGATCGCCAGCGCCTCTTCCAAGGAGAGCCGAGCGTCGGCGCGAGCGGCGAGAAGCTCTCGCAGGCTCTGTCCGTCGCACCACTCCATCACCAGGTAGGGCGCCTCTTCGTAGATGCCGACGTCGAACGCCGCCGCGATGTTCGGGTGCTTGAGACGCGTGGCGATGCGGCCTTCTTCGAGGAAGCGCCCGATGCGATCCTGGCGGCGGCTTCGCAGCTCGGCGGACGAGTCACCAGGACCGGCCTCGAGGTCCAGGACCTTGAACGCCACCTTGTGCTCGAGGCCCATGTGCCGCGCCTCGTACACCGCGCCCGAGCCGCCACGCCCAACGATTCTGTCGACGCGGTACCGGCCGTCGACGAGGGCGCCGAGCCATCTGTCATGTTCCGGCGCGGACATCGGCATACAAGGTCATCGCCTGGGTGCTCGCCGTCAAGTCGGGGTTGTCTTTCTCGGATCGCGTTTGGGGACGGACGAGTATCCTCCGCCCCTCGATATCGAGGGGGCGGGCAGTCGAGCCCCGAGGAGGACGAATGCCGTACGCGATTCCGAATGGGAAGGTCGTCGAGCTCTGGATGCGGAAGGCGGGCGGCGATGAAATCGCCGGCTACGGCATCGGGGTGCTGCCGCAGGGGGCGACGGAGCAAGAGCAGCGCTGGTGGCTGAAGGAACGCAGGACTGATTTCTGGTTCCCCAACCTGGATCACTACCTGAGGATCGCTGCGAACCCCTGGGCGGGAATTTCGACGATCGCAGCGTTCCAGACGGAGGTGAGCAGGCCTGGGAACTTCGACAACCGGCTGCACCTCTGGGTGAAGGGTTTCGCGAGGCTCACGCAAGTCATCACCGGCCAGCTTCCCGTCGCGACGCTGCCTCCAGTCCAGGACGCCAACCTCGATCTATGGGGTGCCTCGCAGGCGGACATCGGTGTCTCGCAGATCCGGATCGCCAATGTGATGCGCGGCCAGATCTTCACCAAACAGCTCGATCGGTCGGCGTCGGTCGAGTACTGGTTTCTCAACTCGGAGTACGATTTCGAGCTTCAGGGGAATACGTCGCCGGACCTGATGGGGGTCAAGACAGGCGAGCACTTCTCGGAGCTTCGCCGATCGGGTTGGACCCAGGGGAGCTTCCTGGCTTCGACGACCTGCCGCTACTGCACCGCGGTCGTGTGAGGAGGGGACGATGAGCTCGCTTCTTATCGCCTACCACAACGGCAGCATCACCGAAGCTCAGATGGACGCACGGATTTCGGCGACCGTCGGCGCCGAGGCCCACCGGATCGCCACGTTGGAGCACATGCGTGCCTACCTCCTCGAGGTGGTCGTCGAGATGGACGCGCCGGGCGTCGCCGACCGGCTGAGCGCACCCGACCTCCGCGTGTACCAGAGCCGCCCGCTCCTGCCTGTCGGACATGTTCGGCGCGCGCCTCGCAAGCTCGGCCCGAACGATCCGCCTGGCCTGACGCCTCCGCCGGGACGGCCGAGCTCGGTCGCAATCGCGGTGCTCGACGCCGATGGCTTTTACCCGCACGAGGTGTTTCAAGGACGCCTCAAGCTCTTTGACGCGACGGGAGCGATCGTGGAAGAGGACCGTCCCGGCTGCCCGGTCCCGCGGCCGAAGCTAGGGCAGTCCGAAGGGACGGCAGTCGCCAGCGTCGCCGCGGGCGCGGCGCCCTGCGCCGGTCCTGCGTCGCGTTCGACGGTTTGGGGCTTCTTGACGAAGGAGACCGGACACATGGTCGCGGCGATGAACTACATCGTCGACAAGAACCTGACCGCCGCCTCCGAGGAGCGGCCCCTCGTGCGTGTCGCTGTCACGGCGTGGAAGGTCCAGCTCGAAGCAGGTGAAAATGCCACCCAGGTCGGGTTCGTGGAAGCGCTCGCGAGACTGGAGCAGGCTGGGATCATCTTCGTAGCTGCCGCGGGAAACACCGGCCTCCTCGGTGAGGAGATGGCACCGCCGGCTGTGCTGCCGAACGTCATAGCGGTCGGCGGCTACGAGGACGTTCGTCCGACAGGCCCAGGCGTCGGCGATAGCGTCCACGCCGACTCGACACGCGGGCCAGTGGGAGAGCACAAGCCGGAGACATTGGCTCCCTACGAGAACTGGATCGTTGCGCCCGAGCTGCCGGAGCTCGCGGTGCACTCCGGACGCGGAACCTCCCTCGCCGCGGGCTACGTCGCGGGTGTGCTCGCGACGCTCGTGGATTTGAACGAAGGGCTCACGCGAGGAAAGGTGAAGCAGCTCCTCCAAGTCCCCGGCGTTTCCGAGAATCTCGGCGCGCAGCCGCATGAGCAGGGCTTCGGCGCGCTGAGGGCGGAAGGAGCGCGCGCCCAAGTCGGCGTCGTCTGAAGGTCGAAGAGATCAGCGACCGAGGGCACGCTCGGCCTCCGCGGCCGAAAGGATGTCCATTCGGAGGTGCCGGCGAGCGGGCTCGATCTCAGAGCTCAGCCGCGCGCCTGCCGCCGCGTGCGCTTCGCTGAGACTCACACCCGAGAGCGCGAGAAGCGCGAGCGTTTGCAATCCGATGCCAGGTGTCCGGAACGTAGCGGCCGCATCGGCCAGGCCGAGGATCGCATCACGTGCCCTATGCGCGCCGCAAAGGAGCGCGAGGGCGTCTGCCGCTACGGCCTGTTCCTCTAGCATGCGTAGTGCGCGCCATCCGGAGGCGGCCAGCGTCGCGAGCTCGCATGCGATCGACAAGTCCCCGGCGCGCCACGCGATGGCGGCCTCTGTAAAACGTACAAGCGGGAGCATGAAAGCCAGTCCCTCACGATCCACGGCTGCGACGAGGTCGAGGTCCGCAACAATTGGCTCGCCCAGCCGGTACGCGGCAGCTCGCGTCAACCACTCGAGGCGCGCCTCGAAGTGCGCTGAGCGCCTAGCGAGGATGGTGCGCGCTCTATGGACCACGCTGCGCGCTTCTTTCGGTCGAAACGCTTCGAGCAATGCCGACGCTGCATTCGTGAGCGCGCCGACGCGCTCGATCGGCCTCTCGAGCTCGCGAGCGGCAGCGAGGTGCAGCTCCGCCGCGGCGTCGAACTTACCAACCCGGTAGGCGAGCCGACCGCGCCACCCGAGCAGGCGCGCCCGTGCCGTTGCGTCGACGCTCGCTTCAACCCATCGAGCCACATCGTCGATCACCGCTGCCTCGCCCGCCTCGGTGAGGCTCCGTGCCGCGAGGACGCGGATGTTCGCGCGAGCGCGCTCGAGGCCTACATCATCGAATGAACCAACCGCCTCGGCCTCGCGGAGCGCGCGCGGTGGATCACGGCTCAGATCGAGGGCCGCCCGCGTCAACGTGCGCAAGCGTTCGAAGATGCCGTCGCGCGAGTCGATGCGGCTCAGCTCGTAGAGCAAACGCTCGGCGCGCGCCGGGACGAACTCGACACTGACGAGCTCGAGCCACGCGCCGAAGACCATGGCGCCGAGCTCGTCACGCTCGACCGCGGGGCTCTCACGCGAGCCCCGGAGCACTTGCGCGAGCGACTCGAGGACGGCCATCGCGGGACCGAATCGCCCCTCACCCGCGAGCCGCCGCGCTGAGAGCACGCCTTCTCGGATGAGCGATGCAAGCGAGACGTTCGGGCTCGCGAGCATCTCTCGAAGCCGCCTGACGTGGCCCGGCGGCAACGCCTCGATCAATGCGCTGCGTGCGGCTTCGATTCGCTGCGGAGGCCACACGTCCGACGCGCGCACCGAGGCCATGACCTCGATTTCGCCCCCGTCACGGTGACGGGTGAGACCGGCATCGCGCAGCTCGACGAGCGCTGCGTCGAGCTCGTAGCGATCGAGCCGCGTGAGCTTCAGCAAGATCGATTCCGACGTGGAGCCAGAGAAGGTGAGCCACACCGCAAGATCGCGGGCTGCTGGCGAGAGCGGATCGAGGACGTCCATGCCGACCGTAGGCAGATGGTGGCTTGGCAAGCCGCTGTCGATCAGGTCCAGCGCCTCGCGCGATATCGAATAGCGCTCGCCATTCTTTCGGGCGATGCCGGCGGCGACCCAAGCCGAGAGCGCTTCGAAGACGCGCGCTGCGATGCCGCCTGTCCATCCGTAGATCAGGCGCGCCGCGTCCTCGCGAACGTGCGAAAGCCTGTCGGGCCCGTCGAAGAGCGCCAGGAGGTCGGCCTCCGACAAGGGCTCGAGCTCGACGACCTCGCGCGATTTGTCGGGACGCTCGGGCGCGCGGAGCACGGGTCTCGTTGGACCGAGAGAGTCGATCAGCGAAGCGGTGTGTCGGTCGAGCCTGACAACGTCATCAGCCACGACCACCGCATCGGTCGCGAGCAATCGCTCGCGCACGTGCGCTCGCACTTCCTCGAGGGGTGACTCTTTGAGGTGAGCGAGATCGCCGACCAAGGGCGCAAGGCTGCCGAAGGGTCGCACCGAGGGCACGAGGGCCACGTGTTCCCGCTCGCGATTAGCGAGCAGCTTGGTCGTCTCGAACAGGAAGCGCGACCTGCCAACGCCGTAGGGGCCGGCGACGTCGACCGCGCGGCCGCTCGCGAGCGTGTCGGCTGCCCGCTCGAGTCTCTCTCTCGAGCCCAACCAGAGCGATGCCTCGGTGCCGTACGGGGCGTCGCCGCGGAGCGCGCGGAGGACCTCGCGTGTCGACGTGGGGCGATCGCGCGGATCGGGCGCGAGGAGTCGGTCGAGCATGTCCACGACCTGGGGGCTCGCTTCCATGCGACCAGCGAGCGAAGGCGCTCGACCCATGAGGCGCTCGCGCTGGCTCGACCAGGGCAGGGTCCCGGTGAGCGCTTCGAAGAGCATCACGCCCACCGCGAACAAGTCGGCCGCCGGCGATGGTGCGTCGCCGAGCAGGACCTCGGGCGCGACGTAGCGCGGCGTCCCGTGCCAATCCCCCTCTGCCGTCACGTCGTTGCGCGACGCCTCGGGGAAACGAGAGATGCTGAAGTCGACGAGCGTCGTCCGTCCGTCCGCGCCCACGAGAACGTTCGCCGGCTTGAGGTCTTGGTGCACGACACCGGTTGCGTGCACCTGCGCCAGGATCTCCAAGAGCGCGAGCGTCGCTGGCGCCAGGGTCGTCCAGGTGTTCGGCGTGCCCTGCCCGGGAAACGGCCGGCCATCGACCCAATCCATCACCAAGAACGCTCTGTCTTCGTGAATCCCGTCGTCCAGGAGCCGCACCACGCCGGGAAGTCGGAGCAATCGCAGCACCGCGATCTCTCGTCTCGCCCTGGCGGCGTCGAAGGTCCGCTCCTTCCACAGGAGCTTCAGCGCGACGTCCGTATTCGTCGTCAGATCGCTCGCGAGCCACACCTCACCATGCGCGCCCGAGCCGACGTGGCGCTGGAGCTGGTACCTCCCCGCGATGAGGGCTGTGTCCACCAGCCGGCGAGGATACTCCAGGGGCCGTCAGTCGAGCTCGATCGGATGAAGCTCGTAGGGCACCACGAAGCACCCGACGAGCTCGCCGTCCGGATCGGGGATGTCGGTTTGCTCGCTCCCTTCGAGGATGGTGAACGTGCCGCCGACCAAGTGAAAGGTCCCGCGCACCTCGCCGCCGGCGACGAGGGCGTCGAGAGGGATGGGCGCGGTCAGGGTGACCGTCGCGTCGCTGGTCGCGTCACGAAGGAAGCCGAGGGCGCCGCCGAAGAGCATGGGCTCGAGCGTCGCCGCGCCGATGAGGGAGGCAGGTAGCGGAGCATCGGGGGTCACGAGGTGCGACGGCATCCAGTCGAAGGAGGCGCGGTCGCCTTGCTGCGGAGCGGGTGCCGTCGCCGGCTCGAGGCGCAAGCCGATGACGGTGGGATTGCCGTCCGGATCCACGCCGTTCATCGAGAACAAGAATCGCGCGATCCCGTCGGTGCCGCCGCTGCTCCCCATGCACTTGCCCGCCCCGTAGCCCACCCACTCGATCGTGCCGACCGGCTCGTCGTCGCACTGCGTGTCGATGATCTGCATGGTCGCGAGGCAGTCCTCGAAGCTCGACTGGCCGCCCGTAGAGGTCGAGCCGGAGCCGCTCGCGGTCGTCGTCGTTCCTCCACCCGTGCCGTCGTCGGGGGATGAGTCGTCGCCGCACGCAGGTGTCGCCAGTGCAAGGAGCGAGAGAAGAGGGGGAAGGGCGCGTCGGGAGCTCACGCTCGAGAGATAGCTGATCGGCGAGGGCGTGGGCGTGGGAGTGGGCGAGGGCGAGGGAGCGGGCGAGGGAGTGGGCGTGGGCGTGGGAGTGGGCGAGGGAGTGGGCGAGGGCGAGGGCACGGGCGTGCTGTCGACGCCGAGAGAGGTGCGAAACGTGCTCGCGTACGTGATGCTCAACGCGCGCAAGCACCGGTCGATCCCGTTTGGGCTCGATCCGTGTGCGTCGGTCATCTGGTCGGCCGACGTGTTCGCGGATCGCGTCTATCGCGACGGGTTGCGATCGCTCGCCGCGGAGCGTGCACCGCCTGTGGCTGCGCCGCGAGCATGGCTGCTGTCCGTCGGCTGGCGCAGGCTGGGGCTCTTGCGAGCTTCCGATCTCCCGAAGCCGGTGCCAAAAGCGCGGTGAGCCCGCATCCGGGAAGCGCGAAGTCATCGAGGAGCGGGAAGGGGTGAGGGAGAGGCCAGCGCCTCGTTGGCCGAAGGGCGGAAGAATGCTGTTGCCACGGCGCGGCGAAGCGATCGAACCTCCGCCGAGGAGACGTGGTGAACCAAACCAAGCTTGCTGTCGTGCTCATGGTGCTCTCCGCCGGTCCCGGCTGTGGAGCCGTTTGGGATCAGAGGCCGGGCGCCTTCAACGATGCGGTGAAGGTGGCGGAGCAGGAGATGGGAAAGATCCCGACCGATTTCGGCGCGAAAGAGCGTGAAGCCGCCGGTGAGGCTTGGGATGAGTTTTCGCTCACCGAAGGAAGCGAGGCGAAGGGGAGCGCTCGCGGCAGCGCGTCCTTCCGGAGCTACGACGAGAAGTCGAAGCGCATCTGTTTCACGCGGCGCAACGCTCACGACTTGGAGGTTGGCGACGAGAAGAAGTACATCGCCAAAGAGAAGAAGCCGGAGACGTACGTCATCGACGTCTGGGGCTCGCTCTCGAACCTCGAGCCGCTGCCGCTTCCGCCGCGCGGCTTCGGCCCAAATCCCGTCGAGGTCGAGGGGCGCGGCTCGGGCGCCACCGGCGGCGGAACGCTCTCGTTGAGCAACGTCTCCGGCACACGAAGAGGGGTGGTGGACGTCTGGGCCTACGTGGACATCTGCGGCGTGCTTTCGTCTCCGCTGAAGGCGGGTGACTTCGTCACCCTCTCGCGTGCGCAGATGAAGCAGCCCGGCTTCGAGGTGGAGCCCATTCCGCCCGAGGTGTTCGTATGGAAGGTCACCGACGAGGATCTCGAGGCCCTTCGCTCGGGCGCGGCCGACACGACGCCCCCCGTGGAGCCGGTGTCGCCCGAGCCGACAGGTGGCGAGCCGCCGGCAGAAGAGCCGACCGGCGAGTGACCGCGTGGCGCGGTTGGGAGCGGTGAGCGAGATGTGGGATGGACGAGCGAGAGGAGCGCCGGCCCCTCATTCACGTCTCGACCGGCTGCGATGACGTGATCGTCGTCGGCTTCGAAAAGATGGAAAAGGGCGCGCTAGGGTCGAAGTTCAACGACCGCACGAACCCGCTCGAGCTCCACGTCGGCGTGATGAGCAAGGTGCAGGGCTTCAACGCGGCTCCTCCTGCGGCGCAGATGTTCGGCGGCGCGGGTCGCGAGTACCGGTGGAAGTACGGCACCAAGAAGGAGACCTTCGCCAAAATCAGCGAGAAGGCGCGCAAGCATGCGGCGAACAACCCGCTCGCGATCTTCAACACGCCGCTCAGCGTCGAAGAGATCCTCGCCTCGGAAGAGGTGTTCGATCCGCTGACGCGCTACCAGTGCTGCCCGCCCACATGCGGGGCGGCCGCGGCCATCCTCTGCAGCGACGCCTTCTTGAAGAAGCACGGCAAGAAGGCGGGCGTGTACATCGCCGCGCAAGCCATGGCGACCGACATGCCCTCGTCGTTCGAAGAGGACAGCATGATCAAGATGGTCGGCTACGACATGGCGAAGCGCGCCGCGAACACCGTCTACGAGAAGGCCGGCCTCGGCCCGAAGGACGTCGACGTCGTCGAGCTCCACGACTGCTTCACCGCGAACGAGATCCTCACCTACGAGGCGCTCGGTCTCTGCGGCGAGGGTGAGGCAGAGAAATTCATCTGGGACGGCACCAACACCTACGGCGGCAAGGTCGTGACGAATCCGTCAGGCGGCCTTCTCTCCAAGGGTCATCCGCTCGGCGCCACAGGCGTCGCGCAGTGCGCCGAGCTCGTCTGGCAGCTCCGCGGCCAGGCGGACAAGCGCCAGGTGCCGAACGCCAAGGTCGCGCTCCAGCACAACATCGGCCTCGGCGGCGCAGCCGTCGTGACCATGTACCGCGCCGGCTGAGCTAGCGCTTCGGAGGGGCGCCACCGCCGCCTGTCGACGTGGTGGTGCCCGTTCCGGTCATCTGGGGGGCACCCCCGCTGCCTGCGGCGGTGTGCTGGGTGGTGCCGTCCAGCGCGCGCGCGGGGCGATCGGTCATGCCCTCGGCAGACCTGCCGGAGTGACCGACCGGCTCGGGGCCGGCCTTCGGCGTATCCTCCGGCGTCATCGGATCGTCGGGCTCGACGGGCTCACCCGGAAACGGGCTGCACGCGGCGAAGAGGCCGACCAACATCAGGTTTCGGGGTGCACGGGGCAGCATGCCCTGCTTCTTTCTGCAGCACGCGTGCCGACACTATTTCGTGTCATCCCCAGGCGCGAAATCGATCGGGTACGTGATGCGCATGTGCCCGTCGAGCGGGGCGATGAACCTCAGCTTCGACACCTCGTCCACGAGGCAGTCCTGAAACACCGGGTCTGGCACGCTCGCCCCGGCCAGCCGAACGTCGTACGGCGTTCCATCGGGCGCGATGTCGTATTCGAGCGTCACCTTGCCTGCGATCTTCGGGTTCTTCGCGAGCGCCTTCTCGTAGCAGCCGCGGAACGCGTCGAACCGCTCGCGCATGACCTTCTGGATCGGGCCACCGGTCTTCGGCTCGCCCTGCTTGCATCCGCCGTCGATGAGCGCCTTCTCGAGCGTTCCGCCTGGCGCGCACTCGCATCGCCCCGCAGCGCTTCCCACGAGCCCCTGGGCGCAGCATGCCACCTTTCGCCCCTCGGGCGTGCACCACGCCGTGTTCCCCTCCGAGCAGCCCTCGTTCTCGCGACACTTTCTCACCACCCCGGCCGCAGAAGATGACGCTGCCGTCTTCGGAAGCAGCACGTCGAGCTCGGCCTCGCGCTTCTTGGTCACCGAGTCCGAGAGCCCGAGGATCGGCTCTCCCTTCTTCGGCTCCGAGCCGGCCCCGCGCACGTCTCGCAGGATGGCGGGTACCAGCCACGCGCCCAAGAGCACGACGAGAGCGGCGACGGCGATCGGCACCAAGGGAGCGCGCCGCTTGGGCGCCACCTCTTCTGCGGTCCTGCCCTCGACGATCGGGGCGTCGCCCGTACGCCGCGCCGCGACTCCGCCCGTGTCCGCCGGGCGCCCTCCGAGCGCGCCGATCACGTCGCGCATCGACTCGAAACGATCCGCCGGGTCGCGCGCGAGCGCACGCATCACGACTTCGACGACCCGGGGGTCGTCCCCCGCGTCTTTTGGATCGAGCGCGCGCGCGTCCTCGTTCAGCATCTTTGCCGCGAGGGCGAAGGGCGTCGGCTCGGCGCCCCACGGGAGCCGGCCGGAGAGCACCTCGTACGCGGTCACGCCCCAAGCAAACTGGTCCGAGCGTGCGTCGGCGACGTCTCCCTTGAGCTGCTCGGGCGCCATGTAGAAAGGCGAGCCGACGATCTTGCCCGCCTGGGTGAGGTTCGTGGTCGCCCCCTGCGTCGTCGGAGCCGTGGGATCGATCGGCAAGGGTGCCGGGCGCGCGATCCCGAAGTCGAGGAGCTTGGCCGAACCCGACGAGGTCACCATCACGTTGTCCGGCTTCACGTCGCGATGAACCAGGCCCGCCCGATGCGCCGCATCGAGCGCTCGGGCGACGTCGAGGAGCCACGCGAGCTTCTTTTCGCGGGCGATCTCCGCATCCCCCACGTACCGGCGCATCGCATGGCCGTCGAGGAGCTCCATCACCAGGTAGGGCGACCCCTCGTGGGTCCCGACGTCGAAGACGGTGGCCACGTTCGGATGGGAGAGCGCCGACGCGGCACGGGCCTCTCGACGAAAGCGCGCTACTGCGGCCTCGTCGGGCCGCTCGGCGATCACCTTGAGCGCGACTGCACGGCCGAGCTCACCGTCGACCGCCCGGTAGACCGCCCCCATCCCCCCTTGCCCGAGGAGGCTCTCGACGCGGTACCGGCCGACTTGGTCGCCGGGCGAAAGCGGCATGGAGCGGTTCTACCACCCATCGCTCCAGGCTGGCGCGAGAGCTTCAGCGCGTGCGCGGACGGCGCGCCGACCCTACCTCCCGCCGCTGCTCCGCCTCGGCGTCCTGGACGATCCGAGAAGCGCCCGAAGCTTGGACTCCTGCGCGCGTAAGAGCGCGTGCTCGCGCGACGCGTCTTCATCCAGCTCCAGAAGCGAGATGTCCGCGAGCGCCGCATCGAGAGCGATGAGCTCGAGATGCGCGCTCTGGTACTCCCCGCGCTGGATGAGATCACGACAGCGTAGGGACGCGAGGGTCCCCCTCAAGAGCTTCAACGACAGCCTCGTACCGCTCTTCTTCGCGGGCGTAGGCTGTCGTCGACCCGTTTCGTCTCGAGACATGTGGGACCGCGCACAGGCAGCCTGCGTGCCAGAGCAACGCGCCCGGAACCCACCGTTCGCATTGGGCGTGCACAGGTGCGGGGCGTGGCGCTTTCGGCCACGCGAGGCCGTCTGCCCCGCCCGTCCGGCCCCACCTAGGGTGAAGATGCAGCCCGTACTTGGAGCGAGCCGACGTCGGTCAGCGACTCCAAGAACGCGATCACGTCGGCTCGCTCCTCCGGCGTGATCGGGAAGCCACGAACCAGCGGGCTCTTGTTCGGGCTCACTCGACCATCGCCCGCGTTGGGTCCAGCCGTCACGTTGCGCCCGCCGGCGGCGTACATGTCGATGACCTCTTCGAGCGTCGCGATGCTCCCGTCGTGCATGTACGGCGCCGTCAGCGTGACGTTGCGAAGCGAAGGCACGCGCATCTTTCCATGGTCGGCCGGGTTTCCGGTGAACTCGAAGAGCCCTGGGCTCTCGCCCGGATACGCGCCGCTGCCGCCGACGTTGTAAAGACCGGTGTTGTGAAAATCGAGCTCGGCGTGCTGCGTCAGCGCGGAGCGAAACGACGTCGTGAAGTTCACGCCCGAGTGGCAGTGGTAGCACTCGAGCCGTTCGGAGAAGAACAGATCGAAGCCCCGCAGCGCGGCTTCGGACATCGCCCCGGCGTCGCCCGCCTGGTAGCGATCGTAGGCCGAGCTCCCCGAGATGAGGGTGCGCTCGAACGAGGCGATCGCCTTCGCGACGTTGCCGAAGCTGACGGGATCGTCGTCGTCCGGAAATGCCGCGGCGAACGCGTCCGCCGTGGCCGGGTCCGCGCGAAACCGCCCCAGGATCGTCTCTTCGTTCCCGGTCACACCCATCTCGACCGGGTTCTCGCCGAACAGCGGGACGACGACTTGGTCCTCGAGCGTCGTGAGCGTCGGATTGAACCAGGTGAAGGTCGCGTAATAGCCGACGTTCGCGAGCGATGGGCTGTTGCGCGCGACCGTCTGCCCAGTCGAACCAACGGGCGTGACCTTGCCGTCGGTGAAGCTCTTTTCGACCTCATGGCAGCTCGCGCAGCTCATCTCGCCCGTCCCGGAGAGCCTCGTGTCGAAGAAGAGCATCCGACCGAGGGACACCTTCTCGGCCGTCATCGGGTTGTCCGGCGGCACGAAGGGTACCGGGAACCCCGCCGGCAGCTCGAAGTCGTAGAGCGGCGGCGGCTCCGTCGACTCCTCGTCGCAAGCGGCGAACGCCAAGAACGCGAGCACCATCCAGCGTCGCCGCATCAGGGTCCGTCGAGCGACACGCGCAGGACCGGCGTGTGGCAGTAGTTGCACGCGAGCGACGACGTGGGAAACGGCATCTCTTTGGTCGTCGTCGAGCCGCGCACGAAAGGAAAGAGCTCCGACTCCGGCACCGGGAGCGCCGCGGTCGTGTAGAAGTTGCCGAGCTGATCGACCTCGATCGCGGCGAGGAGATCCCCCTCTCCCATCGGAGCCGTTCGGATCTCGACGACCGCGCCGGAGCGCGGCTTGCCTGCGGCATCGAAGAGGGTGCCGGCGGCCGTGAACAAGCCGGGCCCGCCGCCGAGCCGCTGGTGGCAATGCATGCAGTTGTTCCCGGGCTCATGGCTCTCGCTCGACGCCGCCACGCTGTGGAGCTCGATGTCGAGCGCTGGATCGCGGACGAAATCCGGATCGCCCGGAAGCGGTTGGCGATCGGGATCCGGATCGGTCTCGGTCGTGTCGTCGGAGCACGCCGCGGCGAAGAGCAGCGTGACGATGGCTAGCGGTCGCGCTCGCATCGCTCACCTCACCGAGAAGACGGTTTGTGCCGCCCCCGTCTGCGTGCTCTCGAACTGCAGGCCCAACCGCTCGAACACCGCCGGGCACTCCGGATCGCCCTCGAACGCCATGCATCCGGGCACGAAGTCGGTCATGAGATCGGGCTGCACCGAGAGGTCGGTCGCCTCGTAGAGTTTCTGTGCGTCGAAGACGACCGTCTGCGTCTCGATATCCATGTCGAGCGTGATCTCGGCGAGGTTGCCGAAGGCGCACGAGAAGCCCGTCGCGGGCGTTCCGTCGCACGTCGTAGCGCCGAGGTGGAAGTAGTAGGCCGACTCTTCGGCCGTCGGAAGATCGACCCGATCGAAGTCCATCCTGACGAACTTGTAGCCGCCCTTCCACGCCCACCACATCCCCGGCACGTTGAAGGGCGCGGGGGCCGTCGCGGCGTCGAGGTGGTTCAGCGACTCGGGCAGACCGAGGACGAAGCGAACGGACTTGTAGTCGTCGTGGTCGGGCACCGTGCCGACGACCTTGAGGTTCGTGTCGGAGCTGCCGGTCGCGCAAGTGCCCGTGCCGTCCTCGAAGTCGAGAAGGACAGCACCGTCACGTTGCCAGGTGCCGTCGTCCTCGAGCTCGACGGGGACCTCTTCGCCGGTCTGCCGTACGAGCCGGACCGCGTGGACGTACATCTTGAAGTCGAGCGGTGCGACCCGAGTCGCCGCGGTCCCCAGCCCGCTGAACGTCGCCCCGCACGAAAAGGGCTCGGCCCCGACTTGCGCAGCGAACTGGATCGAGACCTCACGGCGGGTCTCCGACGGCGGCTCGGTCTCTTCATCGCACGCGACCAAGAGCACCGGCACGAGGAGCGCTGCTGTCCGCCCCGAGAACCGAAAAAGCATGGGCACAACCTGCCACGGGATCCGGCAACCCGCCCGCGTCACGTTGTCGCAGGGAGAGTCGAGATCCTGCCCGCAAACGTGCGACAACATGACGCGTTGATGGCGGCCTGGAGCTGGCCTACTCGTCGTCCGTGCGACCAGCGAGGTCCGAGAGCCCCTCCCACGACGTCGCCGTGCTCACTGCGCGCGTGCGTTGGGTCGTCATCGCCCTGCTCCTCGCGTCGCTGCCGGCGAGCGATCAGCTGCTCGGCTTGCCCGTGAGCTACGGCATCGCGGCATGCGCGATCCTCGCCGTTGCGCTTCTCAACCTCGCGATCGCGCGACGGGCGGTGCCGCTCGGCGAGGGTCTGCTCTCGCTCACCGTCGCGGCGGACATGGCGGCGATCGCCGTGGTGCTCGGGGCTTCCGGCGGCGCCGCGAACCCGATGAGCGCGCTCCTTCTCGTGTACGTCGCGCTCGCCGCTGCCATGTTCAGCGCGAAGGCAGCCTTTGGTCTGGCGGCGTTCGCGGCGTGCACGTTCGGCGCCCTCTTTCTCCTGCCCGAAGACGCGAGCTGCCATGCTGCGCCTGCGGACGACGCGGCGTTCTCGCGCCACCTCTACGGGATGTGGGCTGCGTTCGCGCTCGTCGCGGCGCTGGTCGCGGCCTTCGTCGTCGAGGTCCGGCGCGCGTTCCGCGCCCGTGATGCCGAGCTCGAGAAGCTGCGCGCGTCCTCCGAAGCTGCGGCGCGCTTCGCTGCGATCGGCACTCTGGCGGCGGGCGTCGCTCACGAGCTCGGCACCCCGCTCGCGACCATCCAGGTCCTCGCCGCCGATCTGAAGAAGGGTGATGTCGACGCGGCCCGACAGCCGATCCTCGATCAGGTCGAGCGATGCCGCGCCGTCCTGCGCCGCCTGCACCCGAGCACCTCTGCCGACGAATCGTGCAGCGCGCCGGTGGATCTGGGCGAGAGCGTTCGGTCCGCCGTCGACACATGGCGCGCGGGCCATCCGAGCGCAAGCGTTCGGGTCGACATCGAGGGCGAGTGCAAGATCAGGCTCGAGCGCGAGGACGTCGAGGCTGCCCTGCACGTCCTTCTCGACAACGCGCACCACGCGATCGCGATCGCGAACAGCGCCGGTCCGATCCGCGTGAGCACCGGGCTCGATGGCGCCCGGGGTCCGTACATGGAGGTCGAGGATGACGGCGCCGGCATCGATCCGAGCGTCCAGGACCGCCTCGGTGAGCCGTTCCTGTCGACCAAAGCGCCCGGGGAGGGCATGGGCCTCGGCATCTACCTCGTCCGCACGCTGCTGGCGGAGCTCGGCGGGAACGTCGACGTGACGCCGCGCCACCCCCGAGGGACGCGCGTGCGGGTGAGCTTCGGCGCCTGGGAACGGGTCGTCGCTTGACGGACGACGAGCTCCCCACATTGCTCCTTGTCGACGACGACGCGGCCTTTCGCGACGCTCTCGCCCCTGCGCTGTCGCGGCGGGGGTTCGCGGTGACGGTGGCGAAGAACGCTGACGAGGCCGAGGTCGTCGCGAGGACGCGCGTCTTCGAATATGCGCTCGTCGACGTGCGCATGCCGGGCAAGAGCGGCATCGATCTCGTGGCGACGCTTCGATCCATCGACGACGGCACGCGGGTCGTGGTCCTTACAGGGTACGGCACGATCGCGAACGCCGTCGCGGCGATGCGCGCCGGAGCGGCGGACTACCTGACCAAGCCGACCGACGCCGAGACCTGCGCCGCTGCTCTCCTCGGGAAACGATCGGCCCAAACGGCGAGCGACGACATTCCGTCGCTCGACCGCGTGGAGTGGGAGTACCTCCAGCGCGTGCTCGCAGACTGCGACGGAAACATCTCGGACGCCGCCCGCCGCCTCGGCATGCACCGGCGATCACTTCAGCGAAAGCTCTCGAAGGTTCCGCCCCGACGCTGAGCCTCGAAATCACTCCGGGTTCTTGACGAAGCACTCGCCCTCTCCGCGAAAGTGCCCGAGCGTGCGCGACAAGAAGGTCACGAAGGCACCGAGGTCGTTCACGTCGGACGCGCCTCCGGTGCCGTAGTGCACGGCCGGCAACGGCGTGGCGGCGAGCTCGGCGAGCTCGATCGCACCGTCCAGGTTAGCATCCGCCATGAAGATCGCTTCGCCGCGCACGACTGCGGACGCCGACTGAAGGTCGTCATAGAAGAGATGGTCGCCGTGCACAGTGAGCTCGACCGGATCGTCGCCGCCGTCGGTCACCACGACGCCCTGGGTGAGCTTGCCGTCTCGCTCTCCCTCGCACTCGTCGAGCAGCGTCGGCACGCTGAAGCCCCACTTGAACGCCTTCGATGCGCCGTTCGGATCGGTGAGCGTTCCTTCCACGTACGCGTGGTACTCGTTCGAAGCCATGAGCTGGACGTCGGCGTCGGTTACCTTGCCGACCTTGACGTACTTCCCGTCGGGCGACGGCGAGGTCTCGTAGCTGACGAGGGTGTGATTCTTTTCGTCCAGCCCGTCGAAACGGATCAGGTCCTTCACTCCAGGCTCGGCGTGATCGACGAGGTAGAAGCTCGGGTCGCCGGCAGCGACCTCACCCCCATTGTCGGCGATCCGGATGTTGCCGATCGAGATGAGAAACTTCGAGTACTCGACCGAGTAGCCATCCTCGAAGTCGGCCGCAGGGATGCCCTGCTCGATGTACTCCTCTCCCCACGTCGTGAAGGTGACCGCGCCCTGGCCGCCGCCCTCTTCACAGTCCACACCGAGCAACGCGAGCGAGGCGCACGAGACCAATCGCAAGATTTTCATTTGTGGATCTCTCCGAACAGAGACGAGCGTTGCCGGCGTCTGGACCCCACATGGGCGCTAGGGCTCGTACGAGAACCGATACGCCGTCGACTTCTTGAGCCCGCGTGCGAACGAGATGAACGCCGAGTGGTCGCGCGCGACGTCGACCGGGACGGCCCCATCCGGCAACTCGTCGAGCTGTAGCTGGTCGAGCCATACCGACGGATCGATCGACACGACGACGCTTCCGTCGTCTTCGACGTCGGTCTCCTCGAAGGTGCAGCCGTCGAGGTTCGGCAGCCCGTCGGCGTCGATCACGTCGTCCACGAGGCCCACGAGGCGGAACGCCTTCGTCGCCCCGTCCTTGGTCGCGGTTCCTTCGACGATGACCACTGCCACCTGCATCTCTGCGGACATCGGCCCCTGTGCCGGGCTCTCGAAGGTGAAGCGCGCCGAGCGAAAGAGCCCGCTTACCCCCTCGCCTTCGGCCAGCGAGGCGGGACCCTTCACGAGATCGTAGCTCGAGGCGATCAGCATCTCGCCTTTGGCGTTTCCCTCCTTGTAGTGCCCCGGGTGAGCGTGGGCGACGCCGATGAGAGAGAACGAGCTCGGCTCCGTCGCGCGCGCGACGGGCTCGAGCGGCTCACCGTCGAAGTAGTAGAGGGCACCGGACGAGACCAACACCTTGGTCAACTTGAACGACCATCCAAAGGCATTGGTGAATTCGGTGCCGCCCGCGAGCTCGGCGCGCGTCGACAGATGGACGCGTTTGCCCGTCGTGGTGTCGCCGCCGTCCTCGCCGCCCAGGCACGCCGAGAGCACCGCAGCGCCCGTCGTCATCGTCCCGAGAGAGAGCGTACCCAGCGCGATCGAGCCGAGCGTCTTGAGGAAGGTTCTCCGCATTTCGATGCTCCTCACAGATAGACCGAAGCCGTGGCGAGAAAGGTGAACGGTTGGCCCACCGTCACGTGGGTGCGGGGCACGAGCCCGGCGGCGGCGCCGCGCTGGAAGTTGGATGCGTACGAGAACTCACCGTCGAACCAGCGCGCGTCGAAGAGGTTGTAGAAGTCTGCGCGGAGCTCCGCCTCTCGCCATCTGAGCCCGACGGTCGCGTCGACGAGGAACGTATCGCTCCCGATCTCCGAGAACGGAAGCGGGCGCGCGCCCAGGTACGAGAGACCCGTTCCGGCCTTGAGGACGAGCGCCCGGTCGAGGACCGTCGCGAGCCGGGGGCTCACGCCGAGGTCGCTCCGCGCGACGACTTGCGGTGTGTACGGTAGGAGGTCGCCCTCTTCGAACTCGGCGTCGCCGTCGGTGAAGACCGCGCGCGTGAACGTGACGCTCGTGGAGCTCGTGAGCCACGGCGTCGGCCGAGACGTCACCTCTACAGTGAAGCCTGTCCGCGCGGTCGGCGGCGTCACCTCGTTGCGAACCAGTACCTCGTCGAAGACCAAGTCCTTCGAGAGCCGCGTGTGGAAGACCGCTGCCTTTGCATCGAGCTCCGGTCCCACGGTGCCGCGCGCGCCGCCTTCGAAGGAGATGACCTCGGCAAACGGCGTCTTCTCTCCGTCCGCCAGGCTGCGCGCCTGCGGCGATCGAAAGCCGGTCCCGAAGCTCGCGAGGAAGTTGAGTCCCGGCACCGCCATGACGTCGACGCTCGCCTTCGGTCCGAGGTGAAACCCCATCGACGAGCGCTCGACACCGGCGTCCTCCTGGAGCGCGTCGAGCGCGGAGTAGAAGAGGCCGTCGGCGCGAAGGCCGGCGCGCATGCGGAGCCGCTGCCACGCGGTGACCTCGGTCTCGACCCACCCCGCAACGTCGGTCGCTTGAATCTCGGCGTCCACGAGGCGAGCCGTCGTCCGATCGCTCACGCGCGAGAGACGGACCTGATCCTGATCGATCCAGTCGGCGCGCGCGAACATGCCGATCGACACTTCATCGCGGGGCGAGAGCCAGTCGAAGCGTCGCGTGTACGAGCCCGTGGTTCCGAACGTCTTGGCGTCGTTCGTCTGCTGCGTGTTGTCGCCGTTGTCCGGGTCGACCAGGTACCCGGTGAAGTCGTGGCGCAGCTTCATCGAGCGCGCGATGAAGAACGGCGCGAACGCCCAGCGGTCTTTCGTGTCCTCCGGCCCGGCCTGCTGAATCTCGGCGACGATCTGCGCGCGCAGCGCGTCGCCGCCCTGCTTCGGGTCGTAGGTCGAGAACGGATCGACGGCGCCTCTTCGTACGTCCTCGAGCAGGAGCACGCCTGCGGAATCGAAGCGCGCCGCATACAGCGACGACATCAACCTGATGCGCGCCACGTCACCGACGTCGAAGGCGATCTGTCCGATGCCCGAGACGCGCCGAGCGGCCCGCGACTCGCCGAACCCGCTCGTCGCTTGCGCCTCGACCGCAGCGAACGTCTCGCCATCGCCGCTCGGCGGCGCATACGCGAAGAATAGCCGGCGCTCGCCGAACATCCCCGCGGTCCCGGACGCCGTGAACCCGGGCTCGTCGTAGCCGAGCTTGAACCGCATCGTTCCGGCGACCGCGAAGTCGCCTTGGCGAACGTCGTACGTGCCCGGCAGGCTCTCGATGCGCTCGATCACTTCGGGCATCACGAAGTGCAGATCGGCATAGCCCTGCCCGTGCACGTTCGAGACCTCGTTCACCGGCGCGCCCGCGACCCAGATCTCGACGTCTTGCCCGTGGGCTGCGTCGAAGCCGCGGAAGAAGATCTGATGCGCCTTGCCCTGCCCGCTGTGCTGGGTCACGGCGACGCCGGGTACGACGGCCAGCGTGTCGCTCGCCGTCTTGTGCGGCGCGGCCCGGATGACGTCTCGCTCGACGGTCGTCTCGCTCGCCGAGCCGGCCCGCTTCGTCCCTTGGACGCGAACGGTGCTCTTGGGCTCCTCATCGTCATCGGCGGGCTCGGCTGGCGGGGCCTGGGTGGGGGGCGCTGGCTGCGCCGACAGGGGGGCCGCGCCGAGCGCGACCGAGAGGGCGGCTGCCCCGCGGATCCCCCGGATTTGAAGCTTCATGGCACGAACCGAGAAACTCGTAGCACGGTCCGATCGCCGTGTGCTACCACATACGCGTCGGCTCTTCGAACGGATCGCCCCGCAGATGAACCTCCTCCCGGTCCTCTCTCTCGGCTTCGTTCTCGGTCTCACCCACGCGACCGACGCCGACCACGTGGCCGCGATGTCGACCGTCGTCGCCGAGCGAAAGCGGCTGGCGAGCGCTGCCTGGGCGGGGACGCTCTGGGGCCTCGGACACACGGCGATGGTCGTGCTGGTCGGCGGAGCGATCGTGCTCTTCCGTCTCGTGGTTCCGGAGCGCGTCGCGCTGTCGCTCGAGCTCGGCGTCGCGGCGATGTTGATGGTCCTCGGCGGTCGAGCGCTGCTCCGCAAGCCCGCGCCGCGCGGCCACCATCACGGGCCTGCATCACCGCTTCGAAGCATGGGCATCGGGCTCGTCCACGGCCTTGCAGGCAGTGCCGGCGTGGCGCTCGCGGTCCTCGCCGACGTGGACAGCCCCACCGTCGGCGTCGCCTACCTCGGCGTCTTCGGCGTCGGCACCGTCGTCGGCATGGTGCTGGTCACCACGCTCCTCGCCGTTCCCTTCGTCGTGGCGAGCGCGCGCTTCGGCAGCTTCGCCGACCGCCTCGCGAAGCTCGCCGGCGCGGCGAGCCTCGTCCTTGGCCTCGTCCTCGCCTACAAGATCGGCTTCGTCGACGGCCTCTTCACGAGCTGACAGAGCTGTCAGGGGATCTCGCCGAATGGGGTTGGGGGCCCATTCGGAAGGGTCGAGAAAATCAGAGCGGCTGCGTACGTTCGCGGCCGGCCCAGCCGTGCGAAACGGTGACGATCGGCTTCGTGTCCTGGCTCATCCACGTGCTCGAGAAGCCGATCTTGATCGGACGCACCCTCGCCTCGTTCTGACCGAAGGCCGGAAGCGCGCCCTGGAGCGACGGGAGGATGCCGGGCTTGCCGCCGTCGTCGTCTTGCGCGGCGTTCTTCACCTCGAGGATCGTCTCGGTCTGGACGACCGCGCTCATCGCCACGCCTTTGCCGGCCTTGAGGTTGAACGTGACCGGACAACCTTCGGAGCTCGACGTGCTGTGCTGGCCGCCGATGAGGACGGAGATGGGACCGAAGTGGAACCGCTCCTTCTCGTGGCGCTCGCGACGAACGAGGAAGGTCACCTGATCGTCGGCCTTCATGCCCCAGACCTTCACCTTGCCCGGGAGCTCCTTCACGAGCGAAAACTCTGCGGTGCTGGTGCTGGCGAGGCGCGCGCCCATCGTCTCGGCGTCGACGTACGCGATCTTGATCTCGTACGTCAGCTTGTCGGCGGTCTCTTTGACGACGCGCTCGGCGCGAACGAGCTGCACGCTGCCGTACTGAGAGCCGTAACCGTAGTTGTTGCGCCCGTAGTTCTGGACCGTGGCCGTCTGGTTCAGGCTGCCCGACCACTGCACCTCGGACCCTGCGTGCGGATACGACGTCGTGAAGCACGTGGGGTTGCCGGTGATCACGTTCCCGCGGTTGCGCGCCTCGGCCTGCTCCTTGGAGCCCGAGACCATGATGTACCGGTAGCTCTCGTTCGAGCGCTTCAGGTGCTCCGGAACCTCGAGATAGAAGCCGTCGACTTTCTCGGTCGCCGGGATGCTCTTCGGCAGGGTCGTGGTCACCGGAACGGTGAGCTTGCCCTTGGGCAGCTTGTCGATGAGCGAGGTCGGCGACTTCTTGACCTGCTCGGCTCGGGACTCGCCGGCGGCGCAGACCAAGCCGAGCGACGCGGCCATGGCGATTCCGAGTCCCTTGAAGACGATGCTCTGAAGGCTCTGGCGGCTCATTCGGGTTCTCCCTCGTACGTACGTCACAGCGAGCGGAGATACGCCTCGAGCGCGTCGAGCTCCTGCGGCTTGAGGTGCTTGGTATGTCCCATCATGCCGTCGGCGCCGACGAGGACGTCGCGCAACGTCTCGAAGCGACCGTCGTGGAAGAACTGACCGCGACCGGACAGGTAGCTGAGCGAGGGCGTGTTGAAGGCTGCCTTGCGATCGGCCTTCGCCTTGGACCCGAGCTCGTGCGTCTTGTTGTCGGTGCCGCCGCCGGTGTGGCAGTGCCCGCACTCGGTCTTCTCCGAGTGGAAGAGCTCCTTGCCTTGAGCGACGAGCTTCGCGTCCTCGGCCTCACGAGGAGGCGTCGGCAGGCCCTCGATGTACGAGACGAGCGCCTCGAGCTCGACGTTTCGGAGGCCTTGGCCGTTGAGCCGCTCGAACGTGTGGGTGAGGTGATCGCGCAGGTCCTTGCTGGTGCCGTTCCAAGCCATCGGCTCGGTCCCGGCGAGTCGACCGGCGAGCATGATCGTCCGGCGCGGACCCTCGGGCGTGGCCCAGGTGATCGCGTCGTCGCGGCCGTCGGGGTGGCAGCTGGCGCAGGCGCGTCCGTCGTTCGAGATGCGGGCGTCGCCGATCGCGTGGAAGATCTGGCGCCCGAGGACGAAAGCGAGCGGCATCGGCTCGCTCGTCGGCTTCATCGCGACGCGGTCGTGCTTCTTGCTCTTCGCCTCGTCGCCCATCGCGTCGAGGTTGATGATCTCGACGGAGCGCTCGAACTGCGACCACACGATCGCGCGGCGCTTCGCGCCGTCGACGGCGATGCCGGTCGGCCCGGAGGCGACGTCCCAGCGCGCTTTCTCGACCGTGACCGGGTTGGCGCTCGCGGCGTCGTAGGCGACGACCGAGTCGATGCCCAGACACGTCACGAGGAGCGTCGAGCTCTGCGTGTCGACCGCGGCCGCCCGCGGGAGGAGGCACTCGCCCGCTTGGGGCTCGCGGGGGTCGCCGCCACCGAAGAAGCGGCGGTCGGGCACGGTGCCGACCGACGCGCTCACCAGGCGGCGCGTGCCGGCGTCGATGACAGCAACGTTAGCAACCTCGGTGGGCTGGTGCGCGTCGCCGTAGCCCTGGGCGCGGTTCTCGGGATCGCCCGGGTCGACGAGGATCTGCGGCGCGAGGATGCGGCCCTTGGGCTCGGTGGACTTGACCATGGGGAAGCCCTGGCAACCCATCTTCGTCCCGAAGCGGCCGGGGATCGGCTTCTCGCCCTCGCCCACCGCGCCGTGCACCGCCGACGTCAGGCTGAAGGGCCGATCCTGCGACTCGTCGTCGGCGAGGTTCGGGTTGACGAGGTATTTGATCGGCTGCGCCGCCTTCATGCTCGACAGGTCGACGATGCTCGTCTTGCCGCCGACGGCGTGCGAGACGTACGCGAACTTGCCGTCGTCATCGACGACGACGCTGCGCGGCTCGCGCGAGAGCGGGACCTTGGCCTTCTTGGAGAGGCTCGCGCTGTCGAAAGCTTCGAGCGCTCGGCCCCACCCCGCGGTGAGGAGGAGGGTCTTCTCGTCCGGGGTGGTGGCGAGCGCGATCGGCTCGGCCGAGGTCGCGACCGAGCAGCCTGGCGCGAGGCTTCCGTCGGTGGCGGGATGCAGCACCGCGAGCTGGTTCGAGCCGCGGACGGTGACGAGCAGACGCCCGTCGGGGACGATCATCAGCTGGCCCGGCGCGCCGTCGAGCTTCTGCCGCGAGATCTCTTTCTTGCTGTCGACGTCGACGACCAAGACGCTCTTGTCATCTTCATCCGCGATGAACGCGATCGTCTTGTCCTTGAGCGGCCCTTCGGAGAAGGTGCCGAGCGCGATCGGGCTCGACTGCTCGACCCCGCCCATCGGCTTGAGCGCGCTGCCGCCCGCCTCGCACCGACCCGCTTGCGGATGGTCGCCGGCGTTCTGCGCGGCCTTCACCGCCGTGTCGGACTGCGTGCCTCCGCCGCAGCCGGCTGCAGCCGCGAGGCCGAGCGAGGTCAGGACGAGAGCGAAGGAGAGAGCGTTCGACCGGGTCGGGTTGCGCATGGCCTACCTATTACGCCTGAGGTTGGGGGGCACTTCCTCTAGGGAAGCCGCCCCTTCATGTCTCCAAGACAATCCGCTTTGTGACGTCCTTGGGTGGGAAAAGTTCCAAGCTCTGCGAGGGTTTCAGCGCCGTTTGGGGATCGCTCGAGAGACCGTGGCTAAGGGCGCGAGATCGCAAGTGGAGCTGGAACGGCGAGCGAGACCTCACCTGACAGTGCTGCCCCCTCGAAAACTGCACCTCGGCGGTCGGCCACCCCCAGGCGCATGGTTCCATCCGGTAGGACCAAGGCAAACGGCGCGCGCGCCTTTGGGGCATCGCCCCCGTCCGGCACGACGAACACGATGAGGGGAAAGGTGCGCACATCGCCGACCGGCGGGGCAGCTGCCTCGCACCGCTTCGCGACCCGATGCACTTTCTCTTCGTTCACGCACCGGCGGAGCGCTCGAGTAGCGACGGTCGCCGGCGAGGCGGGTGCAGGCGGCTGGATGACAGGTGGCGGCGCGGCTGCGGGTGGCACGCCCGGGGCCGCCGGCTTCGCGGGCGCGGGAGCCGGAGCGGGCGCAGCGGGCGGCGCGGCAGGGGGCGCACCAGCGAGGCGATGAAGATGGCGGGCGGCTGCGGAGCGAACGACGTCCGACGGATCGTCCGCGAGGAGCTTGGCGACGGGATCGACGCCGCAGTCGGCGCCGGCGAGGTCGAGCGCCGCGAGCGAGTTCGCGCGCACGTACGCGCGGCCGTCGGCGAGGGCGGGACAGAGAGCCGAAGCGAGATCGGGCTTCTTCAACGACGCAGCAAGCCGCCCAAGCGACGCCGCGGCGTTGCCGGACACGGCCGCGTCCGGATCCTTCAAGAGGGCGGTCAGCGTCTTTGCTGTCGTGGCGTCGCCGACGAAGCCGAGGCTCCAAGCCGCGTTGGCGCGAACGCCGGCGTCGGGATCGGCGGCGAGCGTGAGCGCCGGCGCGCGCCCGCGAGCTCCGTGACCGGCGATCGCCTCGGCGAGCTTTCGTTTGTCGTCCAACGATCCGGTGCCGAGCTTGCTGAGCTCGGCGAGCGCCGCATCCCCCTTCATCCTCCCGAGGCCCTCGATCAGCGCATCGCGCGCCGAGGAAGGAGCGGACCCGATGGCCTTTCCGACGCGCCCGGCGAGAGCTGCATCCGTGCTGCGACCGAGGACCCCGGAGAGCGCGAGCCCCACGGCTCCGCGATCCTGCTCGGCCGACTCGAGCAGTCGATCGACGAGGATCGGCGACGCAGCCGCCGTGCCGACGCGCGACAGGGCGATCGCCGCGTCCGTCCGCACGGCGCCGACGTCATCGTCGAGGGCCGAGATCAGCTTTGCGTCGATGGCGCTCGAGCCCACCGAGAGGTTGCCGAGCGCGACCATGACGGCACGACGGACCGCTACCTGCTTGTCGCCGGCATGCGAGAGGAGCGTCGCGGCGCCTCGCGGCGACCCGGCGCGACCGAGGAGCTCGAGCAGACCGACCCGCTCTTCGAGGGTCAGACCGACCTCGCCCAGGGCATCGACGAGCGGATCGACGGCGCGGCCGTCGGGGCGTGAAGGATCGAGCAGCTCGCGCGCGGCGCGTATAGCGTCGAGCCGGACCGACGTCGCCTGGCCGGAGATGAGCTCGAGGACCGCAGGCAACGCGTCCGACGCGCCCGGCTTGTCGGTTGCGCCGAGCTTCCCGAGCGCGGCTAGCCCCGCCGAGACGGGCACCACACCCCGTTGCATGGCGCGAACGATCGAGGAGGACGCCGAGGGATCGCCGATCGCGCCGAGCGCGTGCGCTGCGCCTGTCGCCGCGGCTGCGCTCGGGCTGCCTCCGAGGAACACCGTCAGAGGTTTCACCGCATTCGGACCGACGGCGACGAGCGCGTCGCGCGCCGGGGTGCGGAGCGCGTCCGGACGATCGCCGTCGAGCGCCGTCACCAACAGATCGATGGCCCGCGGCGTACCGATGCGCCCGAGGGCGCGCAGCGAAGCCTGCCGCATCGCATGGACCGACTCGCTCGAAGGCGTCGTCTTCGTTCCTTCCGCGGCCGCCTGGGCGAGCGGAGCGAGCGCGAGGATCGCCTCGTTGCCGCCGAAGCGCCCGAGCGAGAGGGCGGCCTCGACGCGGACGTCGAGCGCCGAGTCGTTGAGCGCGAGGACGAGCGCGCTCGTCGCTTTCGGATCCCCGAGCTCGCCGAGGGCGCGCGCCACCGTGCGGCGCACCGTAGCGTCCGAGTCCTGCACCTTGCCGACGAGCGGCAGAACGGCGCGCGGATCCGCGAGACGGCCGAGAGAGCTCGCCACCTCGGATCGCACCTCGGGCGCCGAGTCGTCGAGGTGCCCGAGGAGGAGGCTCGTGGCTTCGGGCGACGTTGCCCGGCCCATCGCGCGCGCCGCCGCGAGGCGTACCTCTTTCGTGGGATCGCCGAGGACGCGGCCGAGGGCGGCGACCGACCTGTCGGTCGGCGCGACGCGGATCACCTCGCACGCGGCGAGGCGAATGCGCGCATCCGGCTCCGTGAGCCAGGGGGTCACCAAGTCGCCCGCTCCCTCCAGCTTGATCTTCACCGCGACGGCGGCCGCGGCGATCCGAACCTCGGCGTCCTCGTCGAGCATCGCCTTCTTGGCGAGGGGCTTCGCGAGCGCCACGGGGAGGCGCGAGATCTCCTGTGCGGCGAGGCGGCGCTCCGAAGGATCGGTGGACTTGAGGCCCTTTTCGATGCGCTCGGGGACGTTCGGCCAGACGAAAGCGGCCGCTGGAGCGGGCACCGATGCCAAAAAGAGCGCCGCTCCCAGGGTGAAGGTTCGAAGGAGGCGCCTCTTCCCCATCGGGGCGAAAGGTAGCACGGCCCGGAAAACACGTTTCACGGGGCGGAATGGCGATCCGCGAGCTAGCGTTTTTCCGCCATGGCTCTGCTTGCTCGCCCGCTCCGGTCTTTGACGACCGCCGCCCTCCTCGCTTCCGTGCTCGCCCTCGGTTGCACGCCGACGTCGCCCACCACCGAAGGCTCGACCACCGTCCCGCAGCGGCAGGCCTCGGGCCCGGGGGCCGGGACGCAGACCACCGACCCCTCGGGCGCGGCGCCGTCGGCGTCGGCCAAGCGAGCCGCGGAAGCCGAAGCCAAACGGTTCGCGAGCCTGGTCGACGACCTGTCGGAGCCGGACACCTACTTCTTCTCGGACAACCTCATCACGAACGAGACGAGCTTCTTGCAGGTGGCCGAGGACCTCCAGGCGCAGGCGCCGCCCGGCAGCGTCTACCTGGGCGTCGGCCCGGAGCAGAACTTCTCGTACATCGCGCGGGCGCGGCCGAGCACCGCCTTCATCGTCGACATCCGGCGCGCGAACACGCTCCTTCACCTGCTCTATCGGTCCGCGTTCGAGAGCGCGGAGTCACGGTCGCACTTCCTCGCGCTCCTCCTCGGCCGATCGCACGACACGTCGAAGACGAACGCCAAGGACGCTTCGATCGACGCGGTGCTCGAGACAGCGACCGCCGGCGAGGCGACCGAGGCGTCGTTCGCGGCGGCGAGCGAGACGCTGATGAAGCGCATCAAGAGCTACGGCGTGAAGCTCTCGGCCGAGGACGAAGCGGGCATCAAAAAGATGCACAAGTCGTTCTTCACCGACCAGCTCGCGATCCGCTTCGAGCTCCACGAGAAGAACGGGCGCCTGTACCCGACGCTCCGCGAGATCCTCAAGACGCGGAGCCCGGAAGGCGCGTCGGGCAGCTTCCTCGCGTCCGAGGACGACTTTCGGTACGTGCAGTCGATGCAGAAAGAGGGCCGCATCATCCCGATCGTCGGCGACTTCGCCGGCGATCATGCCGTCCCTCAGCTAGCCGAGTACCTCAAGGCCGAGGGCAAGACGGTCGGGGTCTTCTATGTCTCCAACGTCGAGCAGTACCTCCTCGAGCCGAAGGTTTGGGCCAAGTGGGTGCGCAACGTCAGAGCGTTGCCGAAGACGGACAAGAGCCTGTTTTTGCGGGCCTACCTCGACCAGGGCAAGAAGCATCCTTCGCAGATGAAGGGGCACCGCACGGCGAGCGTCCTCGCGCGGATGAGCGACTTCGAGAAGTCGTTCGGCGACAAGTCGACGACGACGTTCTGGGCGCTCTGCACCGAGAACCTGGTCGCGAGCCGCTGACAGTACCGCCAGCTCGAATCACTCGCCGCGCGGGGGCGCGTAGAAGTCCACGACGGGAACCGGCGCGTGCAGCTTCGCTCGGATCTTGGCGCGGTCGCCGAGCACGTCGCCGCCGACCTGGAAGCTCGTCGGCGGATCGACCTCGATCTCGACCTCGTCGACGAAGAAGTCGAAGAGCTCTTCAGGGTTGTAGTAGTCGCCGCGCCAGATGTCCGAGAAGTGCTTGATGAACGAGAAGGTCCGAACGGTCGAGACGCGGAGCTGCATCATGCCGGGCCGGTCGTCCGCGTACGGGAACATGCGAAACCCGAAGCCGTAGTACGGGATCGTCGAGAGCGCCGTGATGGTCGCCGGCCCCTCGTAGATCAGCTCGCCTGCGCGGATGGGCGATCCGACGGGCGCACCGCGCTCGCCGATACGGAGCGCGTTCGAGCCGACGTTTCGGATGCGGCAGTGCGACGCCGGACGGAGCAGATAGCTCGGGAGCGTGCGCGTGACCGCCGCGATGCCGTACGCGGCGATGCCGGGGAGCACCCGGCGAAGGGGCCCGCGGGCGATCGCGCTCTTCGTCGCCGCGTAGTCCCGCAGGACGATCGCATCGACGCCGAAGCCGCAGAAGGGCGAGAGCATCCCTTCGACCTCGACGAGGGGGAGGAGGCGGCTGCCCGCGTCGGCGCGGAGGCGCGCGATGTCCGCGGAGAGCGCCTTGGCGACGCGCGGACCCTTGCCGGCGACGCTGGCGCCGACGACCCAGGCTAGCGAGTTGCCCGTTCCGAGCCGCAGGAGCCCGAAGCGGGGGAGTCGCATGTTGCGACGCTCGGCCTCGCGGACCACCGACGTCACCACGACGGTGAAGGTTCCGTCACCGCCCCCGGTCAGGATGGTGTCGTAGCCCCGATCGATGAGGCTCTTGGCGATCGCGCCAGCGTCCTCGATCCGGCGCGAAACGTAGAGATCTCCGGCGTCGAGGATCTGGTCCAACGTCGAGATGACCTCATCGCTGACGCTCTGGGCGTTGCCGTTGACCACCACCGCGATCCGCCCAGCCCCCGTCGTTCGCGGGGCTCCGGGAGCGGTCTCTTGGGTCTGTGAACGATCGTTTGGGCTTGGGGGCATCTGAGGGGCCGACTAAGGGCCGGCGCAAAACCTACCACAGGAACCCGATATTTCTCGTCGGCGCACTGGACGATAGGGCCCTTGATTTGCTAAGTCGTCGCACCGGTTCGAAGAGGGCTTTGCCCTCTCGGGGGCCCGAAATCGATGGCGAAGGCGAAAACAGGCAAAGATCCGAAGAAGGCTGCGAAGGCGAAGGCCCCGCCGCCGAACAAAAAGCCCGGTAAGGCAGCGCCCGCCAAGGACTCGAAGTCCGAGTCGAAAGCCGGCTCGGGGTCGAGCCTACCGCCGCTTCCCCCCTTGAACCCGAAGCGTAAGCTAGGTCTTCGTGGCGCGGCGCCGTGGGCTGCCCGTCACGCAGCGAAGCACGCAGCAGAGGCTCGTGCCCGAGCGGCAGAGCCGGCACCGCCGGGCAGCGCCCGCGCGACGATCCGCACGCCCTCCGGCGCCGAAGAGATCAAGCAGAAGATCGCCGAGCTCCACGCCCAGACGCAGAAGATCCGGACGCTGCGCAAGCGCCTCGAGAAGGGCTTCTACGAGATCGGTCAGGTCCTCACCGACATCCAGCAGCGCGAGCTCTTCCAGGCCAAGGGCTTCGGCTCGTTCGAGGCGTTCATCGAGCGCGAGATCGATCTCGGCAAGATGACGTGCCTCAAGCTGATGAAGGTGCCGCAGATCTTCCAGAAGGAAGCGGCGCTCGACTTCGGCATGGACCGCGTGTTCTCGGCGATCAGCGCGCTCGAGGGCGAGCTCATCCCGAAGGCGATCCCGTCGGCTCCGGGCTCGAAGCCCGGACTGCCCTTGAAGCCGCCGTCGCGCCTCGTCGGCTGAGGCGACCGACACGCCTGGCGAAAAGCCCGCGGATTTCCGCGGGCTTTTCCCTTTCTAGGGCCGGGAGCCGGGCGGGGTCGACGGGGTTGCCGTCGTAACCGGCAGCGCGACCGTCACCGTCGTCCCCTCGCCCGGGCGTGACGCGAGCGACACGCGACCGCCGTGCTGCTCGACGATCTTGCGCACGATAGCGAGACCGAGTCCGGTCCCGGCGGGCTTGGTCGTGAAGAACGGGTCGAAGACCTCGGTCAGGATCCGGGGGTCGATCCCCTTGCCGCTGTCGGTCACCGCCAAAATGACAGATTCGTCTTCGCGCCGCACCGACACTCGCAGACTTCCGCCTTCGGACATGACGTCGAGCGCGTTGACGACCAGGTTGAGGACGACCTGCTTCAGCTTCTCGACGTCGCCCAGGACGAAGCACCCGGCCGCGAGGTCCCTCGTCAGCTCGACCTGACAGCGTGAGAACGCCTCGGCTTCGAGGTCGAGCACCTCACCCACGACGCGGCCCACGTCGATCACCTCGCGCTTCTGCTCGCGGGGCCGGGCGAGCTCCAAGAACTCGGTCAGCAGGCGTTCGAGGCGCCGGATCTCGGACACGACGACGCCGACGCGACGGCGCATGGGATCGCGGGTCGTCGCGTCGTCGATGCGCTCGATCGCGCGCCCGAGGAGGTGCAGCTCGAGCACCGCGGCGTTCAGCGGGTTTCGGATCTCGTGGGCCAGGCCGAGCGCCAGCGGAGCCATCGCGTTGAGCGCCTCGGCGTTGGCGGCTCGCCGCTCGAGCGCGCGGCGGGCGGTGACGTCGACGCCGATGGCGTAGACGTGATCGGGCAGGCTCGGGGCGTCTTCGCGCACCGCGGAGAGGTGCCAGCGAACCCGGCGCACCGCCCCGTCGGCGTCGACCATCTCCACCTCGAAGAGCGTCGACGGCGCACCGGCGAGCGCGTCCGCGTGCGCCGTTTCGAAGCGGCGACGATCCGCCTCCTCGATCCAGGACTCCGAAAAGGAGCGGCCCACGGCGTCGACCTCTTTCACCCCGAGCGTCTCTTCGAGCTTCGGGTTGAAGAATACGACCCGCCCGCCCTCGTCGACGCCGACGACGAGCACGTCCGCGGCGTTCACGAGCGCGTGGTAGCGGCGCTCGTACTTCTCACGCTCGCGCCGGAGCGCCGCCGTCTGGAGCGACTGCCGGACGGTCGCGACCAGCTCCTCGGGCCGGAAGGACTTCAAGACGAAGCCCGCTGCTCCGAGGCGGAGCGCACGTACGGCGCTCTCGACCGTCGCGTTGCCGGTGAGGAGGATCACCTCACACGGCTGCTCGGCCGCGCGGAGCGGCGCGATCAGATCCAGGCCCGAGGCGCCCGGGAGCTTCACGTCGACGATGGCGACGTCGAACGGGCGCGCTTTGACCAGCTCGAGGCCGAGCTGCGCGTCGTGGGCGATGGTGACCTCGACCGGGCCCAGATCGGTCGACTGCTCCAGCACCTCACGAACGCTGTCCGCGAGGTCGTGGTTGTCGTCGATCACCAGGATGCGCGAGCGCACTCGATGGTTCTAGGGCTTGCGGATGCCTTGTGTCGAGAGGCGGGCCGGCCGCCGAGTGTGGTAAAGCGGTCCGGACACGATGCGCTTCGTCGACAAATGCCGCATGAAGGTCGTCGCCGGCGACGGCGGCAACGGTGTCGTCGCGTTTCGGCGGGAACGCTTCCAGCCCTTCGGCGGCCCCTCGGGCGGCGACGGCGGCCGCGGTGGCGACGTGATCTTCGTGGCGGCCGAGGGACTCTCGTCGCTCCAGGACGTCGCGTACCAGCACACCGTTCGCGGCGAGCGCGGCGAGCACGGTCAGGGCAGCGACTGCTACGGCCGCGCGGGCGAGACCAAAGAGCTTCGGGTCCCGCTCGGAACGCAGATCTACGATGAGGACACCGGCGAGCTCGTCGGCGACATGACCGAGGACGGCCAGCGGATGGTCGTCGCCCGCGGTGGTCGCGGGGGCCGAGGCAACATCCACTTCGCGACGCCTTTCGACCGTGCCCCGCGGCGCGCCGAGAAGGGTGAGCCCGGCGAGATGAGGAACCTGCGGCTCGAGCTCAAGGTGATGGCCGACGTGGGCCTCTTGGGCTTTCCCAACGTCGGCAAGAGCACGATGGTTGCTTCGCTCAGCGCTGCCCGCCCCAAGATCGCCGACTACCCATTCACCACGCTCGTTCCTTCGCTCGGCGTGGTCGAGGTGGGGGGCGGCCCGCGGCTCGGGGGAACGAGCTTCGTCATCGCCGACATCCCCGGGCTCATCCCCGGCGCGAGCGAAGGGGTCGGTCTGGGCATCGAGTTCTTGCGTCACGTGGAACGGACGCGCGTGCTCCTCCATCTCGTGACGCTCGACCCGGCCGAGGGGCGCGAGCCGCTCGCCGACTACCGCGCGCTGCGTCGCGAGCTCGAAGCCTTCAGCCCCGAGCTGGCCAAGCGTCCGGAGGTCGTCGCGCTCTCGAAGGCGGATCTGCCCGAGAACGCCGAGGCGTTCCCGAAGCTCGCCGAACGCTTCCTGCGCGCCGGCGTCCGGCTCCGGCTGGTGAGCGCGGCGACACGGCAAGGCCTCGACGACCTCGTGCGGATCCTCCATGCGCGCGTTCGCGGAGAGCTCGAGGAGCCCGTCGAAGCGCCCAAGAAGAAGGCAGAGCCCAAGAAGAAGGCAGAGCGGGCACCGAAAAAGAAGAAGGCACCCGCGAAGGCTGCGCCGAAGAAGAAGGCTGCGCCGAAGAAGAAGGCTGCGCCGAAGAAGAAGGCTGCGCCGAAGAAGAAGGCTGCGCCGAAGAAGAGGAAGACGCGATGAGCTTCGACGACCTCTTCGGACAGGACGCGGCGAAGACGACCCTCGCGCGAGCGCTCGAGAGCGGGCGCGTGCACCACGCGTATCGCTTCGAAGGGCCGGCGGGCGTCGGCAAAGAGATGGCCGCGTTCCGCCTCGCGCAAGCCCTCGTCTGCACCGAGCCCGGACCTTTCGCGTGCGGAGCATGCAGCGCCTGCCGCCGAGCCCTCACGATCTCGGACCGCCCGCCGCACGTTCCGCTGCATCCCGACGTCGTGCTCATCGAGCAGGGCCTCTACCCCGAGGGCGTCATCGGCCGCGACGAACGCCAAGGGGTGAGCGTCGAGCAGATCCGGCGCATCGTCCTCGCCCAGGTCGGCTTCACGCCCGCCGAGAACAAAGCGCGCGTCTTCATCTTCCGCCGCGCCGACGAGCTGACGCCGCAAGCAGCGAACGCGCTCCTCAAGACCCTCGAGGAGCCCAGACCTGCGACGCACTTCATCCTCATGACCGCGCGGCCCGAGAAGCTTTTGCCGACGATCCGCTCACGCAGCATGCTCGTTCGCTTCGGGGCGCTCTCGGACGAGGTGCTCGCGCGCTTGCTGCGGGACAAAGGCGTCGCCGAGCCGCTGATCGCCGAGGTCGTCCCCCTGGCGGAGGGCAGCGTCGACAAGGCCGTCGAGCTCGCGGAGCCCGAGCGCGCCGAGTCGCGCGCGGCATTCCTCAGCGCGGTAGCCGAAGCGGTCCGCGCCGGAACCGCCGGAGCCGCGGTGAAGCTCGCAGAAGGCGCCGACAGCGACCGGCGCCAGGCTCGCGATCGCCTCTTCGATCTCGCTTCGCACCTGTCGGCCCTCGCGAGGAAGGCCGGCGCCGACGACGCGTTGGCCCTGGCACGGGCCTACGAGGCGGTCATGGCCGCCACGGAAAACATCGAAATGGCCAACGCGTCACCGGCACACGTGCTCACGGATCTGGCGCTTTCGCTACACCGTGTCGGGGCAGGCGCGCCGCTCGCTGCCGGCTCCGCACCGCGCACACCGCGCGCGTGATTGCGGTCGCCCTCTCGGGCAACCAAGCTTCAGCATGCGGCGGATAGCACCCCTCTTCGGCGTCGGCCTTCTGGCATGCACTGCGCTCCCCGAGCCGAGCCCGGAAACACCGAGCTTGCCGCTGGCCCGGCCGGTCGACTTCCCCACGACGGCGGCGCAGTCCGCACCGCCGGCGCCGCCGCCCGGTGCGACGGCAGGAGCGTACGCGAACGCGTCGGCGCCGATGCCTGCGCGAGCCCCGGCCGACACCGGCTCGCCCGAGTCGCTCACGATTCAAACCGAGGGCCCGCTCTCGGTCAGTGAAGAAAGCGTTCTCAAGACGGTCGCCCTCTGCGTGCGCGCGGCGTCGGACAAGGGTGCCCAGTCCACCAGGCCGCTCGACGTCGAGCTCACCGTCGATCCGTCCGGGCGCGTCAGCGACGTCCGACTCGGGGCTGGCTACCACCCGGACGCAGGCAAATGCGTACGCGGCGAGGTGATGAAGATGTCCTACCCGCCGCGCCCCGAGGGCGGCGTTCAGTTCCTGAAGTACCCGATCGTCGAAGTCACCGAAGAAGACTGACGGTTCTGTCCGTCTTCGGCGGCGTCACTTCTTGATCTCTCGCCGCGACTCGAGATCCTCCCACCGCGCGGTGAGGCGAGCGACCTCGGCCTGGGCGGCCTCGAGCTCGCTGCGAACCCGTCCGGCTTCGGACGCCTTCTCCGAATAGAACGACGGGTCGGCGAGCATACGCTCGATGCCGGCGACCTTCTCCTCGGCGGCCGCGACCGTGTCCAGGATGCCGTCGAGCTCGATGCGCTCGGCGTAGGTGAGCGCGCGGCGCTGCACGGCAGGGGCTGCCTGCGCGATCTCGAGCGACGCCCGCTGCGGTGCAGGGCGCTCCGGAGCGGCGGCGGCGCGGCTCTTCTTCGCCTCCTCTCGGAGCGTTCGATACATCTCGTAGTTGCCGGGGTAGAGGATCGCCTTCCCGTCGCCTTCGAACGCGAGGATCGAGGTCGCGACGCGATCGAGGAACCACCTGTCGTGCGAGACGACGAGGGCGGCGCCCGGCCAGGTCTCGAGCAGCTCCTCGAGCGCGCTCAGCGTTTGCGTATCCAGATCGTTCGTCGGCTCATCGAGCATCAAGAGGTTCGCGCCGCTCTTGAGCACCTTCGCGAGGGCCACGCGCGCGCGCTCGCCGCCCGAGAGGGATCCCACGGTCTGGCGCTGCTTGTGCGAGTCGAAGAGAAAATGCTCGAGATAGCTTCGCATCTCGAGCGTCTGATCTCCGATCGTGACCACCCCGGCGCCGGTGCGATGGGCGCCCTCGCGCTCGGCGACGTTCTCGACCACCGTCCAGTCGTCGACGAGCGCCGCGCGCGCCTGATCGAAGAGGGCAATCCTCGTCTTTTCGCCAATCACCACCTGCCCGGCGACGGGCGCGAGCTCGCCCGTCACCACGCGAAGGAGCGAGGTCTTGCCGGCGCCGTTCGGTCCGACGATCCCGATCCGGTCGCCGGTGACGAGATGCAGCGTCAAGCCGTCGATCAGCTCCTTTTCGCCGACCTTCACCGTCAGATCGAGCAGATCGAGGATCGTCCGGCCGGTGCGCGGCGCGGTGACGCCCAACCCGCCGAGGTCGACGGCCGGTCCGACCTTGACGGGCTCGTTCGCCATCAGCGCGTGCGCTCGCTTGATGCGCGCCTTCTGCTTGGTCGTCCGCGCTTGGGCGCCGCGGCGAAGCCAGGCGGTCTCACGGCGGAGCAGGTTGAGCCGGTTCTGCTCGGCGCGCTCTTCGTGGGCCAGGCGCTCGGCCTTCTGCTCGATGAAGTCGGCGTAGCCGCCCTGGTACTCGGCGAGCTTGCCGCGATCGAGCTCGAGGATCCGGTCGCACACCGCGTCGAGGACATAGCGGTCGTGG
>JBGTSH010000034.1:0-47434 GCA_041940405.1 Polyangiaceae bacterium | reverse complement strand
CAGCAATGGCACGCTGTCGAATTTCGCCAGCGTTGACGGCGACAGCTACACCGCCTTCGAAGCGCAGCTGGTCGACGACACCGCCGCCCTCGACGCGAAGCTCGCTAAAGAAATGCGTGCGGTCCGAGAGATCGTGAGCCTCGGCCTCCAGGTCCGTACGCAGGGCAAGGTGCGTGTAAGGCAACCTCTTGCGGAGGCCGACGTTGTCGTCAGCGATGCCGAGCTGACCGCCGGCATCCGGGCGCACCTGAGCCTCATCGCCGAGGAGCTCAACGTGAAGAACGTCCGGCTCCTCGCTCCCGGCGAAGAGGCAGGGTTCGTCAAATACACGCTGAAGCCCAACTTCCGCGCGCTCGGACCCAAGCTCGGCAAGAAGGTCCAAGCCTGCAAGGCCGCCCTCGGCAAGGCGGACGCGGGCAAGCTCCGAACCGAGCTGGCCACGACCGGCTCGACCTCGATCGACGTCGAGGGCGAAGCGATCTCGCTTGGCCCGGAAGAGGTCGACGTCTCCGTCGAGGCCGCCGAAGGCTTCGCAGCGGCAGGTGGGCGGACCGGCGTCGTGGTGCTCAAGCTCGAGCTCGACGACGCGCTCCGCGACGAGGGGCTCGCCCGCGAGGTGCTCGCCAGAGTCCAACAGCTCCGCAAAGACGCGGGGTTGGCGTTCACTGATCGCATCGCGCTCCACATCGAAGGCAGCGAGCGCATCGTGCGCGTCGCAACTTCCGCTGCGTCACTTCTTGCCTCCGAAGCGCTCGCCGAGAAGGTCTCGTTCGGTAGTCAGTCCAAGGCGACCAGTGTCGACGAGCGAGCGTTCTCCGTCGACGGCGAGGAGCTGCGCGTGCGTCTCGAACGAGCTCGGTGAGCCGAGCTCGTTGGGTCGATGGTCGAACCGTGTGGACTCAATAGTCTGTTTGATTCGCTCTCCGAGCCCGCGATTCGCCACGCGAAATAGATAGCGAAGACGGATGCGGCGTTGGTAGGTTGAGAATCTACCGACCATGCAAAAGGGGACGGGGACGAGCGCGCTCGTCGCTGCGGAACGAAGAATAGGTGCGGAAGTAGACGCCGCCCTGAAGAAGAGGTCCCCGCTCGAAGCCAAGGTCGCCGGGGCTGCGCGAGCGCTCGCGCCGCACAGCGTCGCCGTTCGCGGCCAGCTCGTTGTGGCGGGCAAAGAGCTCGTAAAGAAGGACGCTTTCGACCGTGAGCTCTACGGCGTCGCGATGCGCGCGCTGGCCGAGACGCAGGACAAGCGCCTCGCTTCCGTGCTGCTGTCGGCGCTCAAGGCCGACGATCATGGCGGCCTCGGTGCGCTGACGGCGGCCTGTTTCTCGGAGGATCCGGCGCTCGCGCCGCACATCGCGCGCGCCGCGGCGAGCCCGAAGACGCAGATCGCGTTCGCTGCAGAGGTTGCGCGCACGTGTCGCGGTGAGCCGACGGGCGCGCGGCTCGCCGCCCTCGCACCGCGCATCAAAGAGGCGCACCGCATCGCGTTGTGCGTGGATCTGCTCTTACCCCTCGCGATTCATCAGCGCCGAGTCTCCGAGAAGGCATGCGCAGGAATGGCCGAAGCGCTCCATGTTCTGCGCGGCTCGGAGCGCCACCTCGGACGCTGGCTCGTGATGGCCGAGATTGCGCATCGCGGCGGCGACGAACGACCGCTCAAAGAAGCGGTCGAGCGGACGACGACGGGGCCGGACAGCTCGCGCGCGGCGTGGGCGCTCGTCGCGTGGGCGCTGGATCCGTCGCGCGGTACGGGCGGAACGCGCCCTACCTCCGAGCTGGTCGCACGCCTCTCGCACCGTCCGAGCGCGGACCGCGACACGTCCTTCCTCTTTCGCCTCGCTGCAGCGCGGCTCGACGTCGCGCGGCCGATGCTCGAAGCGCTCGCGCGCACCAAGCCCCTCGGTGACGAGGTGGCGCTGCGAGCCGCGTTCGTTCTCGCCAAGAACTACGAGCGCGCCGGGTTCGTTCGCGACGTGCTCGAGGCGGCGGATGCGGCGGCGCGCGAAGAGCTGCGCGGCATCGCCGCGGCGGCCCTCTGGGATCTCGGTGAGCGCGCCAAGGCAGTCGCCCTCGCCGAAGCGCTGGCGACGGCAACCGATCTCGGCGCGCAGACCTGGGCGGGGCTCGTGCACGCGGCAGCGAGCGCGCCGACGTCGCGCCAACCGAGCGAGCTGGTGACGGAGCAGAACTTCCGGCGCATTCAGTGGGGTTGGATCGAGTGAGCCTCGCGCGCCTCGGGCTTCGTCTGCTCGGGGGAGCTGCGTTCTGCGTGGTGGGGCCGTGCGTGCTCGCGCTCGCGCTCGCGACACGCGAGGCTCGCGCCGACGTGAAGCTGGTGTTCGTCGACGCCGCGGGCGAGACGATCGAACGCATATCGCCGGCGCGAACGTCGCCACCGTCGGAGCCGATCGATCCCGAAGCCGTGCACGTCGTGGCGATGGCGCCGAGCGCGGAGCTGCCGGCCTCGATCGGGATCGCGTCGGTGCCCGCGCCCGACGGCGGCAGCCGCGCTTCTGCGATCGAGACGATGCGCGACGTGCCGCTCGAGGTCGGCGCTTGCCCCAAGGGGGCGCCCGCCGGCGTCACCTGCGCGCGGACGCGCGCGTTTCGAGTGGTGTTCGACGACATCGATCGCCGGCACCCGCTCATCGCGACGAGGAGCGTCATCGGCGAGGTGGGCGGCGTGCTCGTCGCGACGGCGGGCGCGGCGAGCGCATCGGCGCGGGTGATCGGCCCGAACGGCAGGCACCGCGCCAAGCTCCGCGTTCACATCCTGAGGATGATCGAGAACGGTCCGGTCGCCGTGGGCCGGGACACGGAGGACGCCGCGCGCCTCGTCCGAGAAGAGATCGCGCGCGCGAGCTCGCTCTGGGGCGCCTGCGGGATCGGCTTCGGTCCACCCGACGCGGTCGAGGTGACGACCGTCGATCCTCCGGGGCCGTGGCTCCTGGCTCTCGGGTGCGGGGCAGGCCTCTCCGCAAGCGGCGGCGAGCTGCGCTTTTCGGTCGATGGCCGCGAGCTCGTCGTTCCTCTTCCGGCGGGAACCACCGCGAAGAGCGCGGCACGCCGGGTCGCGGGCCTGCTCGAGAAGCGAGGGCTCTCGGTCGTGGTGAGCGAGAACGGTCTCTCGACGGCGGGCGCGCGCGCGCCGGTCGACGTCCTCGTTCGCCGCAAGAACAAGAAGCGCGCGACGATCACGCTCCCGGCGAGCGGCGTCATCTCGACCGACCCGACGTTCGAGGCGTGCATCGGAAGGGCGAACCTCGAAGACGGGCTGCAGCACTTCGGCGATGCCGACGCCGTCGCGGGCACCCTCGAAGAACGCGCGCTGGTGAAGGCCTACGAGGATGGTGACCCTTCGACGCTCGACGTCTTCGTCGTGCCGAGCTTCGGAGGGGACGCGCGCATCGGCGAGTCGTTCATCTTCGCCGACAGCGGCGCGGTGAAGAACACGGTCATCGTCGATCGCGCCGGTTTTCGCGCGCACCGTGCGTCCTTCACGCTCGCGCACGAGATCGGCCACGTGCTGCTCGATCAGCCGGGACACCCCGACGACTTCGGAGCGGACACGCCCACGCGGCTGATGGACGCGGATGCCGTGAACCCGACGGCGTTCGGGCCGAGGCGTCTCGAGCTGGGGGAGTGTGCGCGCGCGCTTCGGCAGAGCGGTGATACGACGCCGTCCAACCTGCTGCTTCCCTGGCCGCTCGCGCCCCTCTGACCTCGGGGCGTTTGAGCCGACATTTCGCGTGGTTCTACACAATTCGTAGCGGGTTTCCGTAGGGAGGATGCCTCCTCGTTCGTAGACTGCCCGAATGCTGACGCCCGTGGTCCGTCTGGCGGTCCTCGCCGCTGCCACTTCGACCTTCTTCTTTCTCTTCTCCGGGACGGCGCGCGCGCAGCTCTCGCTCGAGCAGGCCCTCGACGAGTCGGCGAAGAACAACGAGACGACCCAGATCGCCAGGCTGCAAGAGGTCGCCGCCGAGGGGGAGCTCGAGACCGCGCGTTCGGATCTGTATCCGACGCTCGTCGCAGGCGCGTCCGGCACGCTGCGGGCGCAAGAGGGACCGGGCGGCCGGCACTTCACGTCGCAAGGAACGCTCACGCTCACGCAGCCCCTCTTTCGTCCGTCGGCCCTGCCGGGCCTGTGGGGCGCCGAGCACGACCTCGAGGCGGCGAAGCATTCCGCCGAGCACACGCGACGCGTGCTCGCGTTCGATACGGCCCGCGCCTTCTTCGAGGTCCTCGCGGCCGAGCACGTGCTCGACGCAGCGACGCGGCGCCTCGATCGCGCGCGCGCCAACCTCGCCAATGCCGACGCGCGCGTCGAGGCCGAGCTGAACAGCACCAACGACGTCACGCGGGCTCGACTCGATGTCGCCAGCGCTCGGAGAGAGGTGAGCGCGCGGACGGCGGAGCTCGAGCGTGCGCGTCTCTCTCTCGGGGTCCTCGTCGGCCGGCCGGTGACCCAGCGGCTCTCGTCGCCCGACGCCGTCTTCGCCCGCGCCGAGGGCGCGCCGGGCCCGACCGCGCGCGTCGCGAAGGGCACCGTGGATCGGCGTGAGGATGTCCTCGCGTTGCGCGAGCAGTCGCTCGCCGCGCGGGAGCTGGCGAGCGAGCCGCACTATCGGATGGCGCCGTCGATCGATCTGGTCGGCCAGGTCCGCGTGAATCCGGATCCCCTCGACGGCGATTCGTGGCACGAAGAGACGCTCACGTTGGCGCTCACCTGGACCATCTTCGACGGCGGTCGCTACGGCGACAGGCGCTCGCGCCTGGCGCGGGCCGAGGCGCTCGAGTACGAGCAGAAGCTCCTCGAGCGGAACATCGACGCGAGCGTAAAATCGCAGGTCGTGACGCTCGACGCTACCCGGGACCAGCACGAGATCGCCAAGGAGGCGGTGCTCGCTGCACGCACCAACACCGAAGAGACGAGCATCCTCTACCAGAACGGCCTCGCCAGAGCGATCGAGCTCACCGACGCCAACGCCGAGCAGTTCGATGCCGAGGTGGAAGCGGCCACGGCGCGCATCGACGTCGTGCAGGCGTGGCTCGATCTCCGGTTCGCCCTCGGCCTACAGCCGATCGACGACGTGAAGCCGGCGAGGAGCCGCCGATGACGCGAATCGGCCGCAGGACCGCGGCCTCCTTCGTGCTCGCCTCGGCGGCGGTGGCCGCGCTCGGGTGCGGCGGTCGCGGCGGCAAGAAGCGCGGCGAGGGCAGCTCCTCGGCCCGTGCAGGGGGAGGGCGCGGCGGAAAGGGCGGGGGAGCGGCGTTCCCGGTCGACGTCTACGCCGTCGAGAAGCAGAAGATCGAGTACGCGATCACCGCCCCCGGGACGATCGAGGCGTTCGAGCGCGTGCAGGTCACGGCGCGCGTCGCCGGCGCGGTCGACAAGGTCGCCTTCGTCGAGGGGCAGAAGGTCAAGAAAGGCGACATTCTCGTCATCATCGACTCCGAGCGCTACGCGCTCGCGGTGAACAGCGCGAAGGCCGCGGTCGACAAGGCAGAGGCCTCACAGAAAGAGGTCGAGAGCGCGCTGAGCCGCCGTCAGGGAGCGAGCGAGAAGCACCCGGGTTTGATCCCGGGTGAAGAAGTGCAGTCGTTCCAGACCAAGTCGCTCACCGCCAAGGCGGACACCGCGGTCGCGAAAGAGGCGCTTCGGAGCGCGCAGCTCAACCTGCGCGACTCCAACGTTCGCGCCCCGATGGATGGCGTCATCCAGACGCGCACCGTGCAGACGGGCCAGTACGTGCAGGCCGGCTATGTCATGGCGACGCTCCTCCAGAGCGATCCGCTGCTCCTCCGGTTTTCGGTTTCGCCGATGGAGGCGCCTCGCATCAAGGTCGGCATGACGGCCGAGCTGAAGCTCCGCGAGACCGAGCGCATCTTCAAGGCGAAGGTGACGCTGGTCGCCGCGGCCGCCGACGAGGCGTCGCGCATGGTCGCGGTGACCGCGGAGATCGAGGCCGACGAGCACCGCTACTGGCTCCGCCCCGGTGCGTTTGCCGACGTGTCGGTCGGTGCGGGCGGCGTGCGCGACGTCGTCATCGTTCCTCGCGCCGCCGTTCGCCCCACCGAGCGCGGCTTCGTTGCGTACGTCATCGAGGGCGAAGTCGCGAAGGAGCGCGTCCTGACGCTCGGCCTCAACACCAAGGACGGCTTCGTCGAGGTCAGGCAGGGCCTCGCGCCCGGCGAGAAGCTTGTCGTTCGCGGGGCCGAGCCGCTCTCGGATGGGGCCAAGGTGACCGTGTCCGAGGTGCCGGCGCCGAAGAGCTCGGCGGCGCTCGCCGGGTCGGCGGCGCCATCCGGAGCTCCGAGCGCCGAGCCCGACGCCGAGCCGGATGACGGCGCCCGTGCTGCGCCCTCCGGCGAGCCGCGGCCGCGCAAGCGCGAAGAAGGCGCGCCGAAGTGAATCTCACCGACATCTCGATCAAGAACCCGGTCTTCGCCTGGATGCTCATGGCGGCGACTGTCCTGTTCGGCTTGGTCGCCGTCTCGCGCATCGGCATCAGCCAGTATCCTGACGTCGACTACCCGAACATCTCGGTCTCGGTCAGCTGGCCCGGCGCCTCGCCGGCGGCGGTCGAGCGCGAGCTCGTCGAGCCGCTGGAGCAGGCGATCTCTCAGGTCGAGGGCGTGACGCAGATCACCTCGCAGGCGCGCCAAAACTTCGCGCGCGTCACGGTCGAGTTCGACATGTCCCGCAACGTCGATGTTGCGCTGCAGGACGTGCAGGCGCGCGTCGCCCAAGTGCAGCGGCAGCTCCCGCGTGACGTGCCGGCTCCCACGGTCTCCAAGTCGAACCCCGACGATACGCCCATCCTCACGATCGGCGTCTCGGGGCCGTTCTCGCGGCAGCTCCTGTCCGACGTCGCGCGCTACCAAGTGCAGGAGCGCCTCCAGACGGTGCCCGGGGTCGGCCAGATCCAGGCCAACGGCTACGTCAACCGCAACGTCCGCGTCTGGCTCGACGCGAGCCGGATGGACGAGAAGGGCATCGCGGTGACCGACGTGCTGGGCGCCATCCAGCGCGAGCACGTCGAGCTGCCCGGCGGCCAGCTCGACGCCGGCGGTCGTCAGGTGAACGTGCGCCTCATGGGCGAAGCGCTCGACCTCTCGGAGCTTCGCAAGATCGTGGTGCGGCGCGTGAACGGCGTCGCCATCTATCTCGAGGACGTCGCGCTCGTCGAAGACGGCTTCGAGGACAGGACGACCATCGCGCGCCTCGACGGCACGCCCGTCCAAGCGCTCGGCATCCTGAAGCAGCGCGGCACGAACGCGGTCGAGGTCGCCGAGGGCGTGCGTGCGCGGATCGACGAGATCCAGCAGAGCCTCCCCGAAGGGATGAAGATCGAAGTCCTCGTCGACACGACGGTGTTCATCGAGGAGTCGGTGCACGAGATGCAGATCGAGCTCGCGCTCGCGCTCATCCTGACGGCGCTCGCTTGCTGGTTCTTCCTCGGATCGCTCTCCAGCACGATCAACGTCGTCCTCGCCATCCCCATGTCGTTGCTCGGGACCGTGGCGGTCATCTACTTCCTCGGCTTCACCCTCAACACGTTCACGTTGCTCGGTCTGTCGCTCTCGATCGGCCTCGTCGTCGATGACGCCATCATGGTGATGGAGAACGTCTACCGGCACGCCGAGATGGGCAAAGACCGAAAGCAGGCGGCATCGGACGGGACGAAAGAGATCACCTTCGCGGCGCTCGCCGCGACGATCGCGATCATTGCGATCTTCATCCCGGTCGTCTTCATGTCCGGGGTCATCGGCAAGTTCTTCCTGCAGTTCGGCATCACCCTGTCGATCGCCGTCGCGCTCTCGTACTTCGAGGCGATCACCCTCGCACCCGCGCGGTGCGCGCAGATCCTCGATGCCTCCCGCGAGGGACGCGGCGCGTTCGGGCGCTCGGTCGATCGCGGCTTCGAGGCGCTCGCCCGCGGTTACTCGCGGGTGCTCGCCGCCGGGCTGCGGCGGCCGGTGGTCGTCCTCTTCGCCGCGCTGCTCGTCATGGGCGGCTCGATCTTCGCGACGCTGCAGATCCCGACCGAGTTCGTGCCGTCCCAGGACCAGAGCCGCCTCGACGTGCGCCTCCAGACAGCGGTGGGCACGAGCCTCGACGCTGCCGAGCCCATCCTGGAGCAGGCGGAGCAGTGGGCCCTCGAGCAGGAGGGGATGGAGCACGTGCTGGTCACGATGTTCGGGTCCAACGGGAACATGACGCTCCTGATGGTCCCGCCGAACGAGCGCAACAAGTCGGCGAGCGAGATCTCCGCCGACGTCCGGAAAGAGCTCGGAAAGATCGCCGGCCTGCGGGCCACCGTCCGCGACCCTTCGCAGCAGAGCTTCGGCGGCGGGCGCGGATCACCGATCGATTTCACCGTCCGCGGCTCGGACTGGGAGACGCTCGTCGCCGAAGCGATGAAGCTCAAGGCCGCCGTCGAAGCCTCCGGCGTCGCGGTCGACGTCAACACCGACTACCAAGTGGGGATGCCCGAGGTGCAGATCGTGCCGGATCGGCGCCGCGCTTCGGAGCTCGGCGTCACCGTCGACGATCTGGCAAACACCATCAGCGCGCTCGTCGGCGGCGCCACCGTCGGCAAGTTCGAGACTGGCGGCCGGCGGGTCGACATTCGCACGCGCCTCCTCGCCTCGCAGCGCTCGCGTCCCGAGGACATCGGCGCGCTGACGGTACGCACCCAGTCGGGGGATCTGGTCCCGCTCTCGACGCTGGTGACCACCGAAGAGCGTCCGGTCCTCCAGTCGATCACACGGATCGATCGCGAGCGCGCCATCCGGATCTCGGCCAACGTCGCTCCGGGCACGTCGCAGGCCAAAGCAATCGACGACATTCGCCAGCTTGCGAGGGACTTGCCCGTCGGCTACCGGGCCGTTTTCCAAGGCCAGTCGACGCAGCTCGAGCAGACGACCAAGGACCTCTACTTTGCGCTCTTCATCGGGATCCTGGTCGCGTACATGGTCCTCGCGAGCCAGTTCGCGTCGTTCCTCCATCCGGTGACGGTGCTCACGATCCTGCCGCTGGCGCTGGCCGGCGCCGTCGTCGGCCTCATGGTTGCCGGTGCGACGCTGAACCTCTTCAGCATGATCGGCTTGCTCCTCCTCATGGGCATCGTGAAGAAGAACTCGATCATGCTGGTCGAGTACGCCCACCACTTGGCGGAGACCGAAGGTCTCGACGCCAAAGAGGCGATGCAGCGCGCGGGCCCGATCCGCCTGCGGCCGATCCTGATGACGACGTTCGCGACGATGATGGCGGCCGTCCCTGCGGTCCTCGGCCTGGGACCGGGGTCCGAGACGCGCGGCCCGATGGCGGCCGCGGTCCTCGGCGGCCTCACCGTCTCGACCGTCCTCAGCTTGCTCGTCGTTCCGGCGTTTTACGTCGTCAGCGACCGCGTTCGCGGCTTCGTCTTCCGCAAGGGCCCGAAGAAGGCCGCGCAAGCGCCCCCGGCTGTGCACAAAGAGGCGTGAGGCGTCGCAAAACCCGTCCTCGTACTTGTTCTGCGTGGCAAGGTGCGCGACGCTTAGGCTCGTGTACGTCCGTCTCTTGGGGCTACTGCCGCTCCTTGCTTCTTGTTCGCTGATCAACTCGTACGACGACGTGGTGGAAGGGGGAGCGGGCGCCGGCAACGCCGGCGGCGGCGACCCGTCGACGAACACCGCGACCGGCACGGGAGGGATGTCGACCTCGACCGGCATGGGCGGCGAAAACACCGGCGGCGGCGGCGGTGCACCGGTGACGCCGCTCGACTGCCAGCTGGTCGGCCTCCCGGACGAGATATTGAACCTCGGCGGCGAGCCCCAAGGCTATCGGACCTTCCGAGATCGCGGCCTCGCCTGGCAACCCAACAGCGATCGCGTCCGCGTCGTGACGATGGTGGGCGACGAGCTCCGCGGCTACGAGGTCATCACGACTTCCGGCTCGCTGTCGGGCCCGCCCTGGGTGCTGCCCGACGTCGACGACATCATCGACGTGCGACGGATGATGACCGATAGCGCCGGCATCCTCGTCTCACGCCGTCCTCCGGTGTTCGGCGATCCGATCCCGGTCGAGCTCTACACGATCGGCAACATGGGCTTCGGGAACCCCGGCACTTTCCCGATCTCCCTGCAGAGCAACGCCGACCAGGGCTCGGTGCGCGGCAAGTTCGTGCACGTCGGGCCCGAGCCGAACCGCATCGACGTGCTCCTGCGGACGACGCAGGGGCCGAACAACTCGGTCTTCTACTTCCGGCACGCGGCCGACGGCTCGAACTCGCCCACGCTCGCGATCACCGCGAACCCGCCGTTCACGGACGCCGATTCGGCCAGCCCCGCGGGGCTCATCCGCGTGGGCAACAGGATCCATGCGTTCATCGGCGAGCCCGACCCGGACGGCACGAGCGTGCGCCACTGGAGCTTCACGGACAACGCGGCGGTCTCCGGCGATCCGATCAACCTCGGCGCGCCGGGCGTGCTCTTCCTCGACTCGGCCAATTCGGGCAACCTGGTCAACCTGGCGCTGGCCCAGGTGACGATGACGACGCTCGGAGCGTTCGTGGGCAAGCTCCCCGACACCGCGCTCGACAACATCAAGCTCTCCGACCTTCACCCTGCCAAGCAGTTCGACTCGTTCCTCGACATCCCGACGGCGGGGCGGCCCTCGCTCGTCGGCGACATGCTCCCGCTCTTCGGTCCCAACCAGACCAAGACCGAGTTCATGCTCATCCTGTCGCGGACCACGGACGGCGCCGTCAGGTTCGACGACCCCGAGTTCTTGCAACCGAAGGATCCGCAAGCCCAGTTCGGAGACTTGGGCTTGTTGACCACGGACAACCCTGTCATCAATCTGGGCGGCATCCTCTACATCGTCTACTCGGAGCGCCAGAACCCGGGCGAGATGGACGAGTACGACAGACTTCAGCTGGCAACCGTCACCTGCGAGCCGCGATGATGAGCCTCCGACAGCACGCGATCACCCTCGTCGTCGCCCTCTCGCTCACCGCGGGCATCGCGTCGCCCGCGTTCGCGGACGACGTCGTCGTCACGCCCGAGGCGCGGGAGAAGTTCCGCGCCGGCGTCGCGCTCATCAAGGACCCCGACGGCGCCCGCTACGAAGAGGCCTACGCGGCCTTCAAAGCGGCGTACGCGATCTCGCCGTCTCCCAACATGCTCGGCAACCTCGGGCTGTGCGCGCTCAAGCTCGAGCGCGACGGCGAAGCAATCGCCGCCTACACGACGTACCTCGAGAAGGGCAGCGGCATCGCCGAAGAGGAGAAGAAGCAGATCGAGACGGATCTCGCGACGATGAAGAGCACGCTCGCCACCGTCGAGCTCGAGGTCACGCCCGCCGGCGCGACGGCCGTCGACGAGCGACAGCGCGCGAACGGCACGTCGATGCGGAACAAGTACCCGCTCGCCGCCGGCACGCAGAAGCTCGGGCTCCGCGCCGGCACGCACCGCATCACCATCACGCTCCCGGGCTACGTGGACCAGACGATCGACGTCGAGCTCGCGCCCGGTCAGGTGCTCAAAAAGACGATCGTGCTCGAGAAGCCGAAAGAGGCGCCTCCGGGCGGCGGTACGCCGCCTCCGGGTGGCGGTACGCCGGACGGTCAGCCTCCGGGCGGCGGAACGCAGGAGATGGAGCGCCCGGTGCCGGCGAGCGTCTGGGCGATGCTCGGGGTCACGGGCGCGCTCGCGATCGGCGCCGGCGTCACCGGCGGCCTGGCCCTCGCCAACAAGAGCGACTTCGACGAGGCGAACACCGGCTCCGATCCGGAGAACGCAGAGAGCCTGCGGGACACCGGGCAGGCGCTCAACATCACGACGGACGTGCTGATTGGCGCTGCCGTCGCCTCGGGGGCCGTCACGCTCATCCTGTTTTTCACGCGACCCGAAGTGCCCGTCGCCGTAGCACCCACGGGGACCGGCGTCGTGGTGTTCGGCCAGTTCTGAGGGGATGCCGATGAAACCGAAGGGCAAGGTGCGAGTGAGCGAGCACCGCGACCGAGGTAGGCGCCGACTGACGGCGGAGCCGGAGGGAGCGGAATGAGCCTTTCGATCGGTCAGGTCCTCGACGGCAAATACAGGATCGTCAAGCTGCTCGGGCAAGGCGCGATGGGCGCCGTGTTCGAGGGGTCGAACATTCGCATCCACCGGCGCGTGGCGATCAAGGTGCTCCACGCCTCGATCGCCGAGCGAAAGGATCTCGTCGACCGCTTCGAGCGCGAGGCTCAGGCAGCAGGGCGCATCGGATCGCGCCACATCGTCGAGGTGCTCGACCTCGGTGAGCTGCCCGACGGAACTCGCTACCTGGTCATGGAGTTTCTCGAGGGCGAGTCGCTCGGCGACAGGATGAAGAGCTGCGGCAAGATGCTGCCGGGTCAGATCCTGCCGATGATTCGGCAGCTTCTCACCGGCCTCGGCGCCGCGCACCAGGCGGGCATCGTCCACCGCGATCTGAAGCCCGACAACGTCTGGCTGCTGCGCGATCTCGCCGGACAAAACGACTTCGTGAAGATCCTCGACTTCGGCGTCTCGAAGTTCAGCCCGCTCTCGGGTGAAGAGCACCGCATGACCAAGACAGGCGCGGTGATGGGCACGCCCTATTACATGTCGCCGGAGCAGGCGAAGGGCGCGCGCGACCTCGATGCGCGGAGTGATCTCTTCAGCGTCGGCGTCATCCTCTACGAAGCGATCACCGGCAACGTTCCGTTCGACGGTGAGACCTTCAACGAGCTGATGTTCAAGATCGCTCTCCAGGATCCGCCGCCTCCGGAGGTGAGCGTTCCGGGGCTCGATCCGGGCATCGGGCGAATGATCCGCAAGGCGATGGCCCGCGATCCGGCGCAGCGCTTCCAGAACGCAGCGGGCTTCATCGTTTCGATCGACGAGTGGATGCGGACGGGCCGCGTCTCGCACTCGCAGCCGCCGCCGGGCGGCGCCGCGCTCGCCGAAGGGTTCCCGGGTCAGACGCAAGCGATGGCGCAGCCTCCTCCGGGAGCGGTGCAGCAGACGCACGCCGGCACCAAGGCAAACTGGTCGAGCAGCGAGGCCCGACCGACGAAGTCGTCGCCGGTCCCGATGATCGCGGCGGCCGCGGCGATCCTGCTCATCGCCGGCGGGGCCGGCGCGTACCTCATGCGGGACAAGCTGGGCTTCGGCGCGCCCGCGACCGAAGGGCCTGCCGCATCGAGCACGAGCGAGAGCACGGCGAAGCCGCCGGCCGATTCCGAGGCGGCCTCGCAGTCCGCCGAGCCGCCGCCGCAGGCGCCCGCGAGCGCTGCCGAGGCCGCCACGTCCGCGGCGGCGCCGAGCGCGAGCGCTGTCGAGAGCGCTTCGGCCGCTACGCCGCCCGCCGCAGGCGGTCAAAAAGGCTCGCGACCGACGGGCGGAGGAAAGCCGACGGCCGCGCCGCCTCCGAGCACCAAGCCGACAGCACCGCCGACGACGACCGGTCGCCAGCCGCGCGAAAACATCTGACGTTGCGCCGAGCCTGAGACGCTCCGCCGCTGGATGACGGTGTTGCTATGGATTCACCCCCCCGGCCCCCCTCACTTCGTGAGGGGGGAGGGCGCCGCTCGGACGGTGGCGACGACGGGCAGGTGATCCGAGTTGCCTCGTTCGATCACACGGACGTCGGTGACGACGAGGCGGCGATCGAAGACGAGGTGATCGAGCTGCTCGCGGATCTCACCGAACGAGGTGTTCCAGCGCCACGTCGGCGCGCTCCCGGACGCGGCCGGCAGGGCGCTCACCATGCCGCGGTCCTCGAGAAAGCGGATCGCCCGACCGCGGCCATTCTCGTTGAAGTCGCCGGCGACGAGCGTGGGTAGCGCGGGGTCGAGCTTGGGAAAGTACGTCTCGATCTCGGCCAATCGAATCGGCGGCGTCGTGAACACGCCGCCGAGAAAACTTCCCGACTCGCTGAGCTGCGGCCGCAGATGAACCGCCAGCGCCTGGAAGGTGCCGATCGGCGCGTGGACGATGAAGCGCCACGCGGGAAACCATCCGCCTTCCGGCGGGTCGAGGTACTCGCGCTCCTCGATGGGGAACTTGGAGAGCACCCCGATGCCGCCGGCCCCACAACAATGCCGAAACGCCATGTGCGGGTAGCGCCCGCCGAGCTGTTTGCGCAGCGCGCTCTCCCAGGCGTCGGTCGTCTCCTGCAGAAAGACGACGTCCGAGTCCTCGGAGGCGACCGCAAGAACCGTCTCGCGGTCTCCTGCGATCCCGTAGTTCACGTTGTAGGTCATGACCTCGATGCTCACCCGATCCGTCCGGTGGCGCGGGGCGGTGGGCGCGGTGGTCACGCTGCTGGGGTCCGCGCAGCCGAGGAACGTAAGGGCCAGGAGGGCGCTCGTGCGGCGATTCATGCCTCGCTCATCGGTCCTGTCGGGGCCAGTGTGACGGACGTCGAAAACTAGGCTCGCACCAGACCATTTCCGCGATAAAAGCCTTCCCTCGGATGAAGGAGCCCGGCAGTGTCATCTTCGGCCAGCGCGCCGGCCTTTTTGGCGGGGTAGGGCTCGTGGCCGGGGGGAGCGTGGCCCTGTCGGTGGTGCTGACGCGGCTCTACTCGGCGATGCTCGGCCATCACCTCGCGACGCTCGCGCTGTCGCTCGCGCTCTTCGGGGTCGCGCTGGGCGGCGGGATCGCGACCGTCGTTCCTTCTCTTCTCAGGCCGCCCCGCCTCTTCTCGCGGCTCGCCGTCCTGTCGGCGCTCACGTCGGTCACCGCGGTCGTCGCGGTGATTCAGACGCTCCGCATGAAGCCCGTCGACACGCTCGACAAAGAGTCGGTGATCCGGGTCGTTCTGCTCTACGCGACGACGGCGATCCCCTTCACGCTCGCCGGCGCGGTCGTGGCCGGCGCGATCCAGCACGCTCGGTCCGCTGCGCCTCGCCTCTACTTCGCGGACATGGCCGGTGCGGCGGCGGGCAGCGCGCTCTCGATCGCGCTCCTCCGGCTCGGTGCGCCCCGCGCGGGGCTGGCGCTCGCCATCGGTTTCGGCCTCGCCTCGGTGGTCTTCGCGCTCGGCAGCCGCGAAAGAAAGGGTCGTTTCAGCGAGGACGAGAAGCCGGGCGGCGGATGGATGGCCGCGGCGTTTTTTCTGAGCTCGATCTCGCTCCTGGCGGGTGACTACGGCGAGCAATGGCTGTCTCCGGGCACGATCAAGCACGTGAACATGGACCGCGCGCACTTCGTGCGGTGGAACGAGCTAGCCCTCGTCACGATCGATCGCCCCACGAAGGGCATGGCCTGGATGCGCGTCGACGCCGGAGCGCAATCCGCGATCCTCGATGCAAAGACGCCGCCTTCGAAGCACCCGGACGAGCTCGCCTACCAGCTGTCGGGCCCGAACGGCCCGACGCTCGTGCTCGGAGCAGGCGGCGGACGCGAGGTGCGCGCCGCCCTGCAGGCCGGGCAAAAAGAGATCGTCGCCGTCGAGATCAACCGCGCGATCGCGCACGAGGTGATGCTCGGCAAGATGCTCGAATACTCGGGCGGGCTCTACCAGAAGCCGGAAGTCGAGCTCGTCGTCGCCGACGGACGGAGCTACGTGCGCGGGACCGACCGGCAGTTCCGCACCATCGTGATGTCGCTCGTGGACACGTGGGCGGCAGCCAGCGTCGGCGGTCTCTCGCTCGCCGAAGACGGCCTCTACACGGTCGAGGCGTTCCGCGACTACCTCCGCCACCTCGAGCCCGGCGGCGCGCTCGTCGTCAACCGCTGGGATCCGGAGATCGACCGCCTGATCGCGCTGTCCGCCGCAGCGCTCTACGCCGAAGGCGCGAGCGATGCGGCGCAGCACATGTACGCGTGCTCGCACACGCGATCGACGGCGCTCCTCATCAAGAAGGAGCCTCTGCTCCCGAACGAGCTCGCCAAGCTGCGCGGCTTCTGCACTCGCCAGCGCTTCGTCGAGGTCTTCGCGCCCGACAAGCCCGGGACCGATCGGCGCGCCGCGCTCGCGGCCGATCCCTGGGGCGCGAGCCGCACGATCGCCGGCACCGACGTGTCGCCTCCGACCGACGAGAGGCCGTTCTTTTTCTACACGGTGCCGGGACGAGAGCTCGTCGCGACGCTCGAGGACCGAAACAAGCTCCGGTCGGAGCAGCAAGGCCTCGCGACGCTCGCCGCGATCGGCATCGCGAGCCTCGGGCTCGCCGCGCTCCTCCTCCTCGTGCCCTTGCTCCTGCGCCCGCGCGAGATGCTCCTCACTGCGGCCCGTGGCGCGCGGCTGAGGACGCTCGTCTTCTTCGGTGGGATCGGCCTCGGCTTCGTTCTCGTCCAGCTGGCGCTCGTCCAGATCTTCACGACGTTCCTCGGCCACCCGGTCTACGCCCTCACCACCGTCCTGACGGTGCTGTTATTTTCCGTGGGCCTGGGGAGCTGGCTGGTGCGTCGCGTGCCACCCGGCGACGCGCAGACGACCGCCGCGCGCCGGGCGCAGATCCTGACGGTGATCCTCGTTGTCTGCGCGCTCGCACTCATGCCCGCGGTGCGGGGGCTGGGCGGCCTCTCGGTGGGCGCGCGCATCGCCATCGTCACAGCCCTGCTCCTCCCGCTCGGCATCCTCATGGGAGCGCAGGTTCCTCTGGGCGTCCTGGTGGCGTCGACGCGCTCTCGCTCCCTCGTCGCTTGGGGCTGGGCGATCAGCGGCGCAGCCGGCGTAGCGGCGACGTCGGTGGGCATGCTGCTCGCGATGCACGTCGGGTTTTCGTTCCTGCTCCTGGCGGCGGCGGTGGCCTACTTTGCTGCCTCGCTGCTGATCCCCCCGGCATTGGGCGGGACGACGCTCCGGGACACGTAAGAGCCCGCCGGAGGCATTACAAAACCGTATTCCAAGCCCGCAAGGCGGCTCAGGGTGGGCTAGGCTTGCGGACCCATGGGCGAAAAGTGCCTGGAGGTGTTTCGCGAGGCTGCAACGCTCGGGGGGATCCCCGCCAAGATGCGACTCGCGGCGCTGGCGCGAATGAGCTCGGCCGAGGCCCAGGTGGTCGCGGACGATCCGGCGACCGTCGCCCGCCTCCGTCGCGCTCTCGAGCAGGTGCGGGTCGAGATGGCCCGCCGCTCGACGGGCACGTTCCAGGCGGTGCCCGCGACGCCGGCGCCGGCCGCCCCCTCCGACGCCGCGACGACCGCCAAGCTGCGAAAGCAGCTCGACGCGCTGGTCGATCTCATGGCGCAGCGCTCGCTCATGCTCGGCGACGTGAACGAGACGGTTCGTCGCGTCGACGAGCTCGCCAGCGCCGTTTTATCCGCGGGGCGTGTGAGCGTCTGGCTCTACGACGATCGTCGCAGCAAGATCGTTTGCCTCGATCTCTTCGAGGCCGAGTCGCGCAAGCACTCGGCGGGGCTCGAGCTTCAGGCCCGAGACTTCGGTCCGTACTTCGACGCGCTCCAGACCGAGTCGACGATCATGGCGCACGACGCGGTGACCGACCCGCGGACGCGCTGCTTTGCGGCGTCGTACCTCCAGCCGCTCGGGATCGGCGCGATGCTCGACGTCCCGATCTGGGCCGGGGGCAAGATGGTGGGCGTGATCTGCCACGAGCACCTCGGCGGTGCGCGCACCTGGCACGCGGACGAGGAACGCTTCGGCTACCTCCTCTCGAACTTCGTCGCGTTGGCGATGGAGCGAAGCCGCTCCAGCATTCCCGACGGTCGCTAGCTTCGCGGAACCCGGCCGACGGCGATGCGGTAGAAGGCGTATCCCGTGAGCCCGGTCTCGGTGGCGCCCAGGTACTTCGCGCGGTAGGCGTCGGCGCCGAGGTCGTCCTCGAGCGCGATGCCGAAGCTCGCCAGCCAACGCTCGATTTCGCTCGGTAGGATCCCGAACGTCCAAGGCTCACCGAGGCGCTTCACGTTGGAGACGAGCCTGTCGGCGCCATGGAACTTGCTCGTCCCGTCGACGACTCCGCGGTGGATGTACGTGAAGACGATGCGACTGCCCTGGGCAGAGCGGCCGACCATCTCGAGCACTCCGGCGACCGCGGGCTCGGTCAGGTAGTTCGTCACGCCCTCCCAGAGGAAGAGCGTGGGCGCGCCGTCGTCCCATCCGGCGCTCTTCAGCGACGTCGCGAGATCGTCCTTCTCGAAGTTCACCGCGACATAGGTGACGTCCCCGCCCGCGCGTCCCTGCCGGACCGTTGCGAGCCGGCTCCGCTTGACCGCTTGCGTCTCCGGTCGATCGACCTCGAGCACCCGAACGCCCGCGAGCTCCGGCATGCGATGGGCACGACAGTCGAAGCCGGCACCGAGAACGACGAGCTGCTTCGTCCCCTCGGCCAGGGTGCGCCGGACGACGTCATCGATGTACCGCGTGCGGCCGATCGCGCTCGAGCGTGCCCCGGGCGCCCGCCAATCGGCGAACCGCTCGAGGACGCCGCGGAACGCTCGAGACTTCGCGAGCCGGAGAGCGACGGAGAGCCGGCGCGAGAGGAACGCGCCGGCCAGCGGGTCCCGGAAGAGGGGCTCGCGCCGCATCTCGTCGGTCTCGAGGGCGCGATAGAGGGCGACGTACTGAGCGGTCTTGCTCGCTGCCATCGCCCCGTGTCGTACAGCTTCATCTTTGCGCCGTCACCTGGCCGGCGCCTACTGCGGCGGGGCGAGCTCGATCAGCTCCGTCCCGGCCGCGTACGCATAGCTCACGTACGCGTCGAAGCCGGTGACCGCGACGAACACCTTGGCGTTCGCCGTGACGCGGTGAACGCCGTCGTTCTGCATGCCGGGGGAGATGATCGGCGGCGAAACCGACGGATCGATCGTCGGGAACGAGAGCTGGCAGCGGTACACGAGGTACGGGGGTTCGGCCGAGCCGCGCTCCTCGGCGCCGAGGCCGTCGGCCGCCGCGACCTCACAGATCGACTCGGTGAGCTCTTGGTCGTCGAGGAGCACGGTCGCGCCGAACGGCGCCACGACGGTCACGTAGTCGAAGGCGTACTTGTCCGGCGTGAGGAAGACGTACTCGCTGCGAGCCTGCTCGAGCGGCGGCACCATCATCAAGCTCGGATCGCCGCCTGGCATGCCTTGTTGCTTGGGGCTCGTCGCTTGCTGGCTTGCCATGATCTGAGCGACCAGGATGGGCTGATCGCTCGAGGCCATGAAGTCGCCGAAGACCGCGACCTCGGCCACGTCGCCGATGCCGGTGAGGACGAGGCGATCGTCGGGCGGGGGCAGGGTGGTGGTCACCGTCGCGCCCATCTCGGTCGTCGACATGAACCGGACGAACTCGATCTCGGGGATCTCGCCGATGGTCGCGCCCGCAGCGGTGACGCCGCGCCCGCGGTGCGGCGTGTGCGGGATCGCGAACGCCTTGCCTGCCGTGCGGATGGGAGGCAGCTGATCCTCGAGGTGATCGGCGCAGCACTGGCGCAGGCCCAGCGTCTCCCAGTGCGGCGCGTCCGACGCCTCACCACCGACGAACACCGCGACGGGCTTGTCCGTGTAGACGATCGAGCCCGAGAAGTCGGCCATGAAGTCCCCGGTCTCGAGGTTCAGGACGTCGAAAGCGCCCAGCTCGACCTCGATGTCCCCGCCGGGCTGCGTCTCGGCGACCGGGCCGCCGCCGACCACGCGCGTCGACGAGACGACGCGGACATGCGTCTCGTCCTCGGTGCCGACGATCGTCAAGAAGGCGCGGAGGTTGATCGGATCGAGCGGGTTGAAGTTGGTGTTCGGGTCGTCGGTGATCGCGATTGTCTGCGGCCACGACAGCGCGACGTACGCCGGGGACGATCCGACGGCCGTCGCGAACGCCTCCTTCGGGTAGAGGAGCGACGCATCGTTCGAGAACACGCTCACGTTCTCGAGCGGGTTGAACTGGTAGACGACGACCGGAAAGTCGGTCGTGATCTTGTACCCGGCGCGCGTCAGCGCGGTGTGCGTCCCGGTGTCGAACTCGCCCGGCGGGCTGCCGTCGACCTCACGCGGTCCGAGCTTGAAGACCTCGAGGTTCAAGGGCGCGATCGTCGACGTCGCGATCTCGAACGGCGCGCCCTCGTCGCCCGGCTCGGTGTCGTCCTGCTCGATGCGGACCCTGACCGGCACGTCCGGCTGAGGGTTCGAGACCACCACCGCGAACTGCTGCGCCGCCGCGTTGCTCGTTGCGTCGATGTTGGCGTTGTCGAGATCCACCGCCCAGTACTCGCAACCCACATTGCTCTTCTGGTCCGCCGCAACGGCACAGAGCTTCTGGCAGGAGCCGACGCGACAAGCGAGTCCCTGCTCCGCGTCGCACGTCTGCACCTTGGTCTTCGACTCGCCGTCGTCGCCGCACAGGTACACGTCGCGGCCCTCGCAGAAGTACGAAGCCGGCAGGCACGTCTTGCACGTGAAGTCCGACTCGACGCAGATCTTCCCCCGCGCAGCGCAGTCGTCCACCGTCGTCCATTTCGCGAAGCCGCCGATCCCCTCGCAGACCTCTACGCCCGTGGTGCACCGCTTCGATCCCGCCTGACAAAACGGAAGGATCGCCTCCTGCTCCAGCCAGCGATCGCCTCTTTCGAAGCAAGACGCCCCACCAAGCACTCCCAGTAGGAACAACGCCCCAAGAGCGGCGGAGGTCCGTGCCCGTGCCCCCGTGCGCCCTTTCCGTTCCCCGTACCGTGCCCGTGCCCGTGCCCGTGCCCGTGCCCGATTCATGGGAGGATCGCCTCGACGTAGTCCAGCGAGTACGCCGTCATCCCAAACGGCCTGAGGTGCTTGTACCGGCAGCTCTCGTACTCGAAGTCGTCGATCCGCGCGCCGTACACGCCCACCGTGATCGACCCGCCCGACGGCCCGCACTCGGGGAGCTGGCGCACGTCCGGGATCTGTACCGGGCGGCCTCCTCCCGGCACGGCAACGAACCAGTGGTACAGGCCCCCGTCCGCCGCGATGTCGTACACGGTCAGATCGATCGGCGCCCCCGCACCGAACGAGACGTCGAGCGTCGATGCGTCCCACACCTCGTTGAGGCCGGGCGTCGCGAGCGTCGGCAGGCCGACGAAGCCGTCGACGACGATCGGGAACGCGGTGGTCGTCGCCTGCACGCTCCCCACGACGCTGAGCGGTGCGACGAACGCCGGGCCCGTGACCGCGCGCGACGAGACGAAGTACGACGAGCCGGCGAGCGAGTCGCCGAGCCACGGCAGGCCGACGAACTCGACCGTGTCGGAGAGCGGCAAGAGCGGCGTCTTCGTCCCGCTCGGCAGGATCCCGAAGCCGTCGTTGCCGAGACGGATCGCGACCTGCGACACGAGCCGATCCGGTCCGGATGGGCCGGGCGCCGGAGGATTGGGGTCGATGGTCAGCGCGAGCTCCATCGGCACCATCGGGATGTAGACCTCGGTCGTGAGCTCGCCGGCTTGAATCGGAACGCCTTTGACGAGGCCCATCGCGTAGGCGGTGAACTTCGGCGGGTTGACCGAGCGGTCTTCGAGCCCCGCGAGGGCGTAGAGCGTGCGGTTTCCCGGCGCGAGCGAGCCCGCGTACCCGTAGCCGATGGTCCCCGGCGTCTGCGGCGTGATCGCTGCCCCGGGCGAGGGGAGCGCGAAGACCGCGAGCGGGTTCTGGTTCGCCGAGAAGATGTACGCGGCGATCTTTTCGTTACCGATCGGCGTCGGAACCGTGAACGGCCCGCGTTCGAACTCCTGGACCTTCGGAAACACGATCTCGCCCTTCACCTGTCCGGAAGAGCTGGGGCTGCCACCGACGACCGGCGGATCGCCGCTCGCGCCGCATGCCGGCGTGAGGATCGGATCGAGGTAGACCGTGACCGTATCGACGGGGACGTCCACGAACGTGATCGGGCTGTGGCACTTGGCGGCGACGGTGACGGTCTGGGGCGCGACGACCGACGGATCCTCGATCTCGATGACGCCCGTGAAGCCGACCTGCTCGATGATCGCGGTGTCGATGTCGGAGCCGACCACGACGTAGGCGTCGGGGATCGGCATGCCCGTGTAGTTGTTGTAGACGAGGACGCGGAGCTTGCCGTCCAGCGGGCCGCCCGAGAGGCCGCCCTTGTAGCCGTCGATCGAGTCCTCGTACGTGTAGCCGTCGAGCACCGAGATCGTCTCGCCGCCTGAGGCCACCCGCACGGCCTTGGCGCCCGGCGTGCCCAGCGGGGCGATGCACACGAGCTCTGTCTGTGACACCACCGTCAGCGACGTGCAGGCGACGTTGTCGATGAACGCCTCGGTGTCGGAGCTCCACGCCGTGTTCTGCCCGATGATGGTGACGTCGGTGCCGCCGGCGACCGGCCCCGAGGACGGCACCGCGTAGAGCTTGTCGTAGACATAGCCCGCGGCGAGCGTGCGCCGCGTCGAGGCGTCCTCACCGTTCTGGGTCGTCAGATCGACCGGCCCCGCCTCACCGGGGGGCGCGGTCACCTGCACCTTGGTCGCGTCGATCGGCACGATCTCGCTCACCTCGGTGTCTCCGAAGAAGACGCGGACGTCGCTCGCGAACCCGTTGCCCGAGATGACGACGCGATCGCCGCCCGAGAACGGCCCGTGCGAAGGCGTCGCGCCGGTGACCTGGTGGGGCTCCGTCGGCCCGGCGTCCACCCAGCCGTCGGGCACCTCGGCGTCGGTGACCGGCAGGCCCGCGTCCTCGTCGCCGGTGATCGGATCGATGGGCGGTCCGCCCGCGATGCACGCCGCCAGCGCGAGCCCCGCCGAGAGCGCGGCCGCGGCGCCGACGACCAAAGCGCGCTCGATCAACCGCTTTCGCGCCATCGCGGGCTGAGTCTACGTGAAACCTCGCTCCCGAGCGAGCTGCGCGGAGCGGCTTTTCGCGACCTCGAGGCTTCTCTAACCTCGTGCCCATGCTGGGATCTCGAAGCTTCTTGGGTCGTCGCGCGTTCCTCTTCGGTACCGCGGCCTCTGCCCTCATCGCGTGCGGTCCGAGGCGCGAGCTCACGGCTCCGCCCCAGGTCGTCGGAGACGTCGTCTTCGTGAAGGTGAAGAAGGCCTGGGTCACCGGCCCGCGCATCTACGTGCAGACCTGGATGAAGAACCAGACGAAGCAGCCGATGATCATCGATCGCGACGGCATGCAGCTCCGCCTCCTCGACGGCGACACCCTCGAGCGATCGAGCGGCAAGACGACGCAGCACACGCCGTATCAGCTCGCGCCCGGTATCGGGCGCGACGTCCACGTCGATTTCAAGGTCGACGACGCCGCCAAGCTCGAAGGTCTGCAGAAGGCCTACCTCATCCTCGGCGGGATCTCGCTCGGCGACAGCGTCGAGCCCAAGGTCGTAGGTGAGCTCGAGCTCGTAGTCTCCGCCGGCCCCGACGAAGGCGGCGAGCCTGCCGCCGAAGAAAAGGGGGAGTAGTCCCTGAATTCGCTCCCAAATTTCGCCCAGTCCCCCGCGCCGTTGACTCTCTCCCTTCTTGGACTAAGGTGCGCGACTCCCCACGGCCCCCCGTAGGGGCTCTGTATGTGGGTTCATCACCTTACGGTGATGAACGAGCACCCCAATCCCGCACGCTTCGCCAGTCTTCTGGCGCAGACCGATAGCCCCCTGGGGCTCCCGGTCGGAGGTGGCCCCGGTGCCCGACTGATCTGCTGTTCGCAGAAGGTCGGGTTGGCCCCTCGAAGCGGAGGATCAACCGGAAGGAGACAGTGATGAGTGAAGAGACGATGAGCGTGGCCGCAGAGGCCACGATGGGCCGCGCCACCGGCGAAATGCCGCTGCCGCTCCGCAACCTGCTCGATGCGGGTGTCCACTTCGGCCACCAGACCAAGCGCTGGAACCCGAAGATGCGACCGTTCATTTACGGCTCGCGCAACGGCATCCACATCATCGACCTCGACCAGACGGTGCGCCTCTTCAAGCGCGCCTACGAGTACGTCCAAGAGGCCGTCTCGCGCGGCGGTCACGTGCTGTTCGTGGGCACCAAGCGCCAGGCGCAAGAGATCGTGCAAGAGCAGGCGGCGCGCGCCGGCATGTACTTCGTGACGAACCGCTGGCTCGGCGGAACGCTCACCAACTTCCGCACCATCAAGGGCGGCCTCGATCGTCTCCGTACGCTCGAGCGCATGAAGGAAGACGGCACCCACGAGCAGCTCCTCAAGAAAGAGGTCTCGAAGCTCGAGAAGGAGCGCGATCGCCTCGAGAAGTACCTGGGCGGTCTCAAGGCCATGGGCTCGCTCCCGCACGTCGTGTTCGTCATCGACCCGCACCAGGAGTCGATCGCGATCAGCGAGGCGCGCAAGCTCGGCATCCCGGTCGTGGCGATCACCGACACGAACTGCGATCCCGACCTCGTCGACTTCGTGATCCCGGGCAACGACGACGCGATCCGGTCGATCCGCCTCATCACCACCCGCATCGCGGACGCCTGCATCGAAGGCATGCAGCGCCGCCGCGACACCGGCGAGTCGCGCCGCCGTGACGATGACAACGTCGTCGTCTCGCGCCGCGGCCCCCGTAACTGATTATCCACTGCCGCTGCGCGCGGGGCCCCAGCTGTTTTTTCTCCTGCCGCTGCGCGCGGGGCCCCAGCCCCGCTTGCCTTTCCCGACCTCCAACAAAGACGAGTTTGTCATGAGTGGCGTTACCCCCCAGGCGATCAAAGAGCTGCGCGAGCGAACCCAGGCCGGAATGAGCGACTGCAAGAATGCGCTCGTCGAGGCAAGCGGCGATCTCGACAAGGCCGTCGAGATCATCCTCAAGAAGGGCCTCGCGAAGAGCGCGAAGCGGGCGTCCGCGGTTGCGACCGAGGGCGAGGTTCGCGCGACCGTGTCCGCCGACAAGCGTCAGGCGACCATGGTCGAGGTCAACATCCAGACCGACTTTGCCGCGCGCAGCGAGGGCTTCCAGCAGTTCCTCGCCGACGTGATGAAGTCGTGTGAGGCGGCCAAGGCGGGTGACGACATCACCAAGGCGCCGCTGAACTCTTCTTCCAGCGGGGCGGGCAAGACCGTGGGTGAGGTCGCGACCGAGCTCACGGCGAAGATCGGCGAGAAGGTCGACGTGCGTCGCTGGGAGCGCCTCGAGATCCCTGCCGGCAAGCAGGGCCTCACGGCGGCGTATGTCCACCTCGGCGGCAAGATCGGCGTCATCCTCGCGGTCGAGACGGAGAGCGATGCGGCGGCGAAGCACCCCGAGGTGATCAAGTTCGCCGAGGACACGGCGATGCAGGTCGCCGCGATGACCCCGCTCGTCCTCAAGCGGGATGAGGTCGGCGCCGACCAGATCGCCAAGCAGAAGGAGATCTTCGAGGCGCAGCTCCGCGAGGATCCGAAGCCGAAGCCGGAAGCGGCGTGGCCCAAGATCATCGAGGGCAAGCTGGTGAAGTGGTACTCCGAGATCGCGCTGACCGAGCAAGAGTCGGTCGTCGTCCCCGGCCAGACCATCTCGCAGCTCGCGGACGCCGCCGGCAAGGCGGCTGGCGCGAAGGTCTCGCTGGTGAAGTTCGTTCGCTTCGAGCGCGGCGAAGGCCTCGCGAAGAAAGAGGACAACTTCGCCGAAGAGGTCGCGAAGATGGCGAAGGGGGAGTGACCGCGAAAGCGGCGCTCCTCGCGCTCTCGGTAGATCTCGACGATCTCGGGCTCTACCGAGCGATCCACGGGCTGCCTTCCGATGAGGAGGCGGCCCGTGGCCGTTTCGAGGCGTACGGGCCCTTCGTCATCGGCCTCTACCGTGCGCTCTCCTTCGCGGACGAGCTGAGCATCCCGCTCACCTTCTTCTGCGTCGCACGTGACCTCGCCCATCCTTCGGTTCGCGAGCTGCTCGCCGGCGCGATCGCCGCTGGGCACGCGGTCGAGAGCCACTCGCTGACGCATCCGTACGATCTCTCGCGCCGCTCGCAGGCCGAGCTCGACCACGAGATCGGCGGGAGCTTCGACGCCATCGAGCAAGCGCTCGGAGTACGGCCCGCCGGATTTCGCGCCCCGGGGTACGTCGTGAGCGACGCGGTGTTCGACGCTCTCGAGCGCGCCGGCGCGGCCTTCGATTCATCGGTGATGCCGTGCCCGCCGTACTACTTCGCGAAGCTCGCGGTCCTCGGCGCGATGCAGATGATCGGTCGCCGGTCGAAGAGCATCGTGGGCGATCCTTCGGTGCTGCTCGCTCCCACCGAGCCTTATCGGCCGGGCTTTCCGTACACTCGGCGCGGGTCGCGCGGGCTCGCCGAGCTTCCGATTCAAGTGACCCGCGGCCCGAGGCTCCCGGTCATCGGTACGTCGCTCGGTCGAGCCGGACCGGGTGGTGCGCGCGCCCTCGTCCGCGCCTGCGGGGATACGGCGCTCCTCAACGTCGAGCTGCACCTGATCGACTTTCTCGACAGGTCGGACGTGCAGATAGAGCTCGCGGGCCTCCCCGAGCTTCGTGTGCCGCTCGAGCGAAGGCTCGCCGCGTTCGGCGCGGCGATCGACGCTGCAGCCGGTCGGCGTGCGGTCACGCTCGCCGAGGCTGCGCGCTCCCTCGTCTGACGTCGCCGTCAGTATTGCGCCGGCGTCATCGCGCAGTCGATGAGCGGCGGCGGGATCTGCCCACCGTACTTCTGCAGCGTGAACGTCGAGCCGGTGAGGTCGTAGTCGGGGAGGGGCTCGCTCACGATGCCAGTGACGTCCCCGCAGCCGAATCCCAGCGTCCCGGTGCAGAGCGAGCCGTCCAGGATGAGCGTCGTCTGGATGTCGCTCCCGCTGATCGGGTTTGCTTCGCCGCACAGGCGAACGTCTCCGAGGTCCCACTGGAACGAGCCGTCGCCGCTCACCGGAAGGCCGGCGAACGAGAGCGGCGCGCACACGGCGGTCATCTGATCCGTTGCGCTCAGCGGTTGCAGCGACAGGTCTGCCGACATTCCGCTGGGGCCCCCGGCGAGGCTCACGCTCGCGATGAGCGCAAACGCTTTGGGAGGCGACAGCTTGATCGAGAGCGAGAGCAGGTGCGTTCCCGAGGTGCCGACGATCGAGGGGCACCCGCTACCGCCGCTGCTCGTCGTCGTCGGCCCGGTGCTCGCCTTCGTCGCTCCGCCGGTCGGCCCGGGGCCGTCGCCGTCGCCGTCGTCGTCGCTCGACCCGGATCCGCCGCCGTCCTCGGGAATGGTCTCCACGTTCGAGCACGCGCCGAAGGCGATCAGCCCGGCGGCAACAGACGCAACGAAGGTCAAAGACAGGGTGCGCATGAGGCCTCTCCTTCGAGAAGGAGGAGATGTACTCAATGGTACGGTCGTATGGTTTTGAAAATTCCTCCCTCGGGTCGGCTAGCATCCGAGGGCGTGCTTTGGACCACTCGGCTCCTGACCTTTTCTTGCTTCGTCGGGCTCGTTGCGTGCGTCGACGACCCCGTCTTCGTCGCGGCGGGCGGGGGAGGTGGAGGTGGCGGGACGAGCGCCTCGGTGACGACCGCATCCTCGACGACCGCGTCGTCGGTGTCCGCGAGCAGCACGTCCACCGGGATCGTTCCGCCATGCGGTGACGGCTCGCTCGACCCGGGAGAAGAGTGCGACGACGGGAACGTCATGGAAGACGACGGCTGCGACGCACGCTGCGTCGTCGAATGCAGCTGCCCGACTTGCTTCAAAGGCACGCAGGAGCAGCCGGTCTGCTACCGGTTCGGCGAGACGCAGGGCTCGCGCGCGCTGGGCGAGGCGGCCTGTATCGCGTGGTGCACGGACGGCTGCGAGCTCGCCCAGGTGCACGACGAGGCGGAGCTCGCCGCGATCAACGCCGGCCTTCAAGCGCTCGGAACGCAGGGCACGGCCCGCATCTGGGTCGGTGGGGTGCGCGTAGCTTCGGACTTCACATGGTCCGACGGAACGGCGCTGCCTGCGGACTCGACGCTCTGGTTCATGGCGGGCGGCACGTGTCCGGTCGAGCCGACCAACCTCGATCCACCCGAGAACGGCATCATCCTGTGGGACTGTCCCGATGACGACTTGGGATTTTCATACAAGCTCGCCGATCACAACGAAGCCTCGGCGCTTCCTCACCTCTGCGAGCGACGTCCGGCCGGAGCGCCCTGACGACTAGGTTTCGGGGGGCTCGAGCACTGGCTTGCCGCGCTCGTAGCGCGTCCGCCTCACCACGTTGCCTTTCTCGTCGAAGCGCAAGCTCTCGCCGTGTCGCTTTCCGTGGCGGTAGTGGACGACGGTGTCTTTCGCTCCGTCGCGGTACGCGATCGCCGGCCCGTGAAGGCGGCCGCGGACGTAGGTGAGCTCGGATCGGAGCTTGTTCGTCGCCTCGCCCTCCTCCTTCTCCTCCCACTGACGGAACTGTCCGTGCTCGAGCCCCCGGTCGTAACAGCCCTCGAGCTTCGGCGAGCCGTCGCGGTACCACTCCTTGATGGTGCCGTGGCGCCTGCCGTCTTCATGCAGCGTCTCTTCGATGAGCGTCCCGCCCGGGCTCCAGACGCGCTCGATGCCGTGCTTCTTGCCCGCGCGAAGCTCGGTCGACGACTGGCGTGTGCCGCGATCGTGGTAGCGATGCACCGTCCCGGTGCCTCGATCCATCGTGTAGCTGACGAGGAGCGTCCCGAACGGCGACAGCTGAATCCACTCCCCGTGAGGGTGGTCCAGGTCGCCGATGTAGCTGCCTCGGACTCGCAAGCGATCGCCGGTGAAGTACTCCGCGTACCGGCGAACGGGCTCTCCGTCGATCTCCTCGCCCGTGCGCTCGCCCCATGTCTCCTTCGTCCGGCCGTCGGCGTAGAACCGATGGCCGAGCGGCTCCGGCGGTCGCTCCGCGTACTTCTTTCGGAAGGCCGGGGGCACGAGCCGCCACAGGCCCGGCTGTCTCATCACCATGAAGATCCAATCGACATCTCTGTCGAGCGTCGTCTCCTCGTGCACCACGCTGAACAACCGCATGATGGGGGCGGCGCAAGCGAAGACCGACCCCTGGTGGAGCATCTCGCCGTCGAGCCGCTGGATCGCCCGCACGCGCAGCTGCTTTCGCGGAGCGACGATGCCCCGGAAGAGCAGCGGGATCGCGCTCGCGTCATAGCAGCTCCCGATCGATTTCCAGTCGGTTCGGTCGACCTCGGCGAGCACCTCCGGTAGCGGGACCGCGGCGCAGCGTGCCCAGAATGCTTCGCCGTCCCACTTCCCGACGCTTCGTGGCGTAGGACCCGATGGCGAGCGCGCGACCATCGCTGCGTCTTCGTCGACCTCGAAGCGCACGCTCGCCCCGGTTTGCACGCCGGCTTCGTACTTGATCTCTTCGGCGAGGCTCCCATCCTGGCGCCAGAGCTTGGTCACACCGTGCCGCTTGCCGTCGCGGTACTCGATCAGCGATTTGGGGGTGCCGTCCGGGTAGATGCGAAGCTGCACCCCGGTCCCTCGCTGCATCGTGTATTCGGCGACGCACGCGCTCTTGTCCGTGAAGAGCAGCCAGCTCCCGTCCTCGAAGGCGAGATCGCCCACGTACGTGCCGGTCAGGCTCATGCGGCCCCCCGGATGGAATCCGACGTAGCGGCGTATGGGCTCGCCTTCCGCCGTGCGTCCGGCGCGGTCGCCCCAGTACTCACTGACGTGTCCGTCAGGATAGAAGGCGACCCCCATCGGCTCGACCGCTCGATTGGCGTGGGCTTTGGCGAACTCTTCCGGGACGAGCTTCCACAGCGGAGGGCGCCTCAGGAGCGCGAAGATCCGGTCGGCATCGCGCTCGATGCCGTCGGCGTCGCAGAGGACGGCGAGCAGCCGCACGACCTGCTCGGCGCACGGCTGCGCCTCCCCTCCGACGAGGATCTCGTCCTCGAGCCTCGCGAGCGCCTGCCAGCCCAAAGGCCCGGGAACGAGCCCGCGGAAGAGGAGGGGGATCGCCGTGCCGTCGACCCCGCTCTCGAGCGCGCTCCAGTCGATGCGATCGACCTCTCCGAGCACCTCCGGCAGCGGGTGGTATGCGCACCTCTCCCAGAACGTCGCGTCGTCCCAGGCTCTCGACGATCGCGGCAGCTTCACATCGCCTTGTACTTGATGGTCCGCTCGCCCGCTTCGGGCTGAGCGTCGACGCGATCGATGCGGTCGGGCGCGATGCCGCTCGCCGCGATGAACTCGCGCGCGGCTTGGTTGTCGCCGTACGCGAGATCGTCGGGCTTGCCCGACGCGATCACCTGACCTTGGACGAGCAAGAAGGCCTGATGCGCGATGCGGAAGGTGCTCGTCATGTCGTGCGAGATGACCACGCTCGTCACGTTGAAGCGCGAGCGCGTCTCTTCGATGAGGTCGTCGACCATGCGGCTCGTGATCGGATCGAGTCCGCTCGTCGGTTCGTCGTAGATCAGGATCTTGGGCTCGAGCATGAGCGCCCGCGCGAGACCGACTCGTTTGCGCTGGCCGCCGGAGAGCTCGCTCGGCATGCGCTCGGCCTTCCCGTCGAGGCCGAGCAGATCGAGCATCGACAGCACCTTGTCGCGCATGTCCTTGGAGCTCATGTTCTTGCGGTGCTCGCGCAGCGGGAACGCGACGTTCTCGAAGACCGTGAGCGAGTCGAGGAGGGCCGCGTACTGAAAGACCATGCCGAACTTCTGCCGCACGACGTTGAGCTCGGGCTCCGAGAGCGGCGAGATGTCCACGCCGTCGACCCAGATGTGCCCGCTCGTCGGTCGCTCGAGCGCGATGAGCATGCGTAAGAGCGTCGTCTTGCCGGCACCCGACCCGCCGATGACGACGGCGGTCTTGTTGCGCTTCAGATGGAGGGTGACGCCCTTGAGGACGTGGGTGTCGCCGAAGGTCTTGACCACTCGGTCCACGAAGATGTGATCGTCCGGCTCCGCCCCCTCGGGAGGGTTGCGCCCGTCGGCCGCCGGACCCGGTGGAGAGCCGGGGGCGCCGTTGGTTCCACCGGGAGCGTCCGCCATCCTCTTCCGGCGTTCTAAAAGGGGCCCGATCCCGACGCCAGTCAAAAGCCTCCCGACAGTTGGGGCGGTGGGGGCTGATGGCGTATCGTTTGCAGCAGACCCTTGCCCATGCCCCGCTTGGCTTCGCTCCCGGCCGTCCTCTTGGCGGCGACCCTCGTCGCGTACGCACCCGAGGTGTGGGCCCAGGACTCGGCGGCGGCCGACGCCCTCTTCCAAGAGGCCAAAGCCCTGATGGGCGCCGGTAAAGTCGCCGACGCTTGCCCCAAGTTCCAGGCATCGCTCGACCTGCAGCGAACGCTCGGAACGCTCATGAACCTCGCCGACTGCCTGGAGCAGCAGGGTCGCCTCGCGAGCGCTCATCGCCGTTGGGAAGAGGCGGTCACGCTCGCAGCCGAGCAGAAGGACGACCGCGGCTCCTTCGCCGAGGAGCGGCGCAAGGCCGTCGCGCCGCGCGTCCCCAAGCTCGTGATCGACGCAGTGACGGGTTCCGAGAACCTGAGCGTCGCGGTCGCCGGCAGCACCGTTCAGACCTCCAAGCTCGGTCTTCCGATGGAGGTCGACCCGGGCAAGGTCGCGATCACCATCTCACGCGGCGACACGGTGCTCGAGACGCGTGAGGTCGAGCTCACCGAAGGGCAAACGCAGACGGTGAAGCTCGACCTTCCGGCCATCTCCAAGGCTCATCCCGAGAAGAAGAAGGGCGACAAGCCTGTCGTCGAGGCACGGCCGGAGCAGCGCATCGCGGGCTTCGTCGTGCTCGGTGTCGGGCTCGCCGGCGTCACCGCCTTCGCGGTCCTCGAGAGCGTCGCGCTCGCGAAGCGGTCCGAGGCGGACGAGACCGGCAATTGCGTCGAGAAGAACGAGACCGCGCTCTGCTCGCCGCAAGGCTTCGAGCTGGTCGAAGAGGCCGGCACCCTCGCCGAGGTCGGGCAATGGGTCGGGCTGGGCGGCCTGGCCGTCGTCGGCGTGGGGATCACCCTGGTCCTCACGGCACCGCTCGGCGACCCGGACGAGGACGCGGAGCCGAAAACCACCGCGGTGCCTTGGGTTTCCCCGCACGGTGGGGGCCTCATCGTCGGAGGTACGTGGTGACGACGCGCCGGTCGACGCGCGTCGCGGGCTTCGGGCTCGTCGTCTTCGCCGCTGCTTGCCAGCAGATCCTCGACATCCCGAACCCGGATGACGCGCAGGACCTCTCCGACATCGGCACGAAGCTCTGCGGCTGCCCCAACCTTCAGGCGCAGGGCGCCGAGGTCGTCTCGACCTGCAACCAGAGCGTCGAAGAGGCCGAGGACGAGCTGCTTCGCAACCTCGCGGAGTCGGACTGCCGAGACTGCGACAACGCAAACGCCTGCTACCAGCTCGCCAGCGGCGCCGAGGGCAACCCGGGCACGGACTGCGACCCGGCGAAGGGCTGCGGCGTCTGCACCACCCACGCGGGCTGTGGGACCTTCGCCTGCTGTTTCGGCGGATTCGCGTCGCTCGGCGAGATGACGGCCGCAGCGGGCACCTGCTGTGACCGCTGCTACGGCTGCGGGGATCTGATCAACGAGGACCTCCCCGAGGACGTCCAGATCTGCGTCGAGTCGTACGACACGATCGTCGCGGTCATCCTCTGTGCTTGCGACTACGCGAACCACTACTTGCCTTGCGTGGTCGCGGGGCGCTGCGAGGACCGGGGGCTTCCGAACGGCGTGGATTTCTCCTACTGCCAGACCGAAGAGGCCGACTGCCAGGCGTGCCTCTTCGAGCAAGCGGACGGAGCCTGCGCGCCCTACGAGAACGCCTGCCTCAACGATCACGGCCGGCCGGTTCAGGTCGGCGGAGGCTGAGCGCGGATGCAGCTCCGCCGCGCCGCGATCGTCTCCCTCGGCGTGGCCACCGCGGCGGTCCTGGCAGGCGCTTGTCGCGACACGATCGCCGGCGACTCACAAGACGTCGCGAACGAGCTCTGCGCCGTGCTCCAGGACTGCGAGCCGATCGACCCCGACTGCGTGGAGGTCGCCGAGCGGTTCTCGACCCATTCGGATCCGGACACCACCGACGGGTTCCTCCAATACCACGCGCGTAATGACTGTCTTGTCAGCTGTTCGATGGCGCGTAGCTGTCGCGACCTTCCACCGCTCTGCGACGCGTTCGGCACACCGTGCGAGTCGGAGATCCAGTGCTGCGGCTCGACGCAGGGCATCGGCAACTGCGTGGCCGGCGAATGCTGCGCGCCTCGCGGAACGCCTTGCCTCGAGTCGGCCTCGTGTTGCGGCGGCGAGGCCTGCCTCGACGGCCGGTGCGGAGAGGAACGATGTGCGCTCGTCGGCGAAGGGTGCACGCGCAACACCGACTGCTGCTCGCGCTTCTGCGCATCCGGTGCTTGCGTGCCCCGCACCTGCAGCGATGTCGGCCAGGCCTGCCTCAACGCGGACGACTGCTGCCCCACGGGCGGTCCCGAGGGTCTCATCTGCAACGACGCCGGCGTTTGCGACAATCCACCGAACGAGTGCAACGCATGCGTGCCGGTCGCAGAGCCGGAGCTCAATTGCTGCATCGGGACCGAGACGCCGGTGTGTTTTCAGCGGGTCGACGGAACGAGCTTTTGCGCTGCAGACACCCCGTGCTCTCCCGCGGGGGTCGAATGTGGGAGCAACGGCGACTGTTGCACGGGCGTGTGCGACGACTCCTTCTATCCGCACTGCTGCTTGAACGAGGGGGCGGCTTGTCTGACGACGATCGAATGCTGCGAAGGGCTGACGTGCAACGGCACCTGCGTCCCGTGAGGGCACCCCTGACGACCCCGTCAGAGTGTGCCAACGACCCGCACCGTTTTGCGCCCTGGCCGGACACACAAGACCGATCGATGCTCGAGAAAACTTTGGTTGATCGACTGCGCAGGGTTCTTGCATCGAACCTTCACATGGCCCGCTCCTTCCTTCCGGTCGGCTTGGCCTCCGTGCTCCTAATGGCTTGCAGTCAGGCCGGCGGCGAGCAGGGACCCGAGGGCGACCCGCCGCTCGGTGGGGACGAGACCGCCAGGGGCACCGTGCCGGCATCCGTGCCGGACGTCCCCCAGGGGGATCCACAGGGCACGGTGGACGAGCTCACCTGCGGGACGCCCCTCGCCACCGATCTCGGCGCCGCGGACTCGCGCTTCATCGCCGGCGCCTCTCGCGCGCTGGCAGAGATTCAGATGGGGGACTGGCCTCAGGTTCCGCCCAGCTCCGGCGAGCTCTTCGCGTACCTCGGGCCGCGCGTCGGCCCCGAAGGCGGGCGCTTCATCGGTCACATGACGGACGCGCGGCTCGACGCGTTCTACCTCCCGCCGGCGGTCATCCCTCAGCCGGTCCACGTGATCGTGCTGGTCGATCTCGGTCCGAGCATCCGGAGCGAGGTGCCGCTCATCGTAGGCGCGCTCGAGACGCTCGCCGATCGAATCGCAGCCTCTGCCGTCGCCGATCGGCTGAGCGTCGTCGAATGGACCGATGAGGGCGCGATCGGCGTTCGCCTCGCGACGCCTGAGGACGTGGTCGGCTCGGTGGCGGAATACACCGCGGCTCTCCGTGCTCGCGTTCAGTTCGGCGGAAGCCCGAGCCTCTCGGCGGTCGCCGGGCAGGTGAGCGAGCTCGCTCTCTACGACGAGAGCGACGCGGATCACGTCATCTTGCTCACCGACGGGAGCTTGAGCGCGCAGGACTCGGCGACCCTCGACGCAGTCGCGTCCTGGCGAGCCGATTCGATCGGCATCTCGCTCGTCGAGCTCCAAGCCGTCGATCCCTCGGCAGAGGAGACGGAGCTCGCCTTCCACAACGCGCTCCTCTCGAACCGCGACATCTCCGACGCCGGCTACTACATCGCAGCGACCGTCACCGGCGATCCGTCGCGGCCCCCGGAGCGCTCGGTCGCACCCGACCAGATCTGGCAGATCGAGCACCTCTTCGCCGACCGGTTCGACGACTTGTTCCGTCCGACCGAGGTCTTCGCTCACATCGAGGTCGCCGCGCCGCCCGAGCTCCGGCTCGAGCCGCTCGCGGGCTACGAGGACGACCCGTCGGGCATGCCCGGCGGCGTGCGCTTCGGAACGAACGGCTCGGTCTTCGCGCAGGCGAACGTGACCAACCCTGCGTGCACGTCGTTCACCGGCCAGGTCCGCGTGCTCGGCGTACGGGCGAGCGATCCGAGCGTGGAGATCGAGCTTGCTCGAGGCGAGGCGACGTTCGACCCTCTCGCGGGGAATGAGGCGTACGCCGCGCTCTTCGGCGCCCTCGATGCCATCGCGCACACGTCCACGAACAAGGTCTGCGGCGACATGGTGCTCGAAAAGCGCGTGAAGCTCGCCGCGGCCCCGACCGAGGGGCTCGGCGAGCTCGAAGCGGCCGCCTTCGAGTCGACGCGCGAACGCGCGCTCGTCGTGCTCGACGCGGTCACTGCGCTCTGCCAGGCCCAATGACCTACGCGGGGGCTCCTCCCAGAGTCTTCGCGCTGGCGGCGCTGCTGTCCACGTTGGGTTTCAGCCTCGTGGCATGCGGCGATCTCATCGCCGGCGACCACGACGACGTGACGGCCCAGCTCTGCAAGCAGCTGAGCGATTGCTACGGCGACGCCGAGTTCCCGTGCGCCGGGATGGAGGCGACGTTTCGCTCGGCAAGCGCCGAGGTGCGCGACGACTTTCTGAGCGCCTTCGACCAGGACGAGTGCCTCGGTAGCTGCCCGCGATCGCTCGCTTGCCTCGACCGCGAGCCGTACTGCCAGAAGGGCGGAGCCTGCACCGACGAGCACGACTGCTGCAACTGGTCGCTCGGCCTCGCCGCTTGTGGTGACGACGGCGCGGGTTGCTGCGCGCCGCGCGGCGTCGCGTGCGGCGGTCCGGGGGACCTCGCGTGCTGCGACTCGAAATGCGAGCGTGGCTTCTGCGGCGGCTACGCGTGCACGACCGTCGGGCAGCCTTGCGAACGCGCAGAGAACTGCTGCACCAGGCGCTGCGAAGAAGGAACCTGCGCGGCCAAGAGCTGCTCGGACCTCGGCGCCCCGTGCGAGTCGGACGACGACTGTTGCAACCCGCCGAACGGAGGGCCCGTCACCATCGACAGCGAGGCTCCGGTCGCGGGGTGTGAGAAGGGCGTCTGCGCGCTTCGTCTGGGCGGTGAGTGCGCGCCGGCAGGCGCGCCGTGCAACCCGACTATCGTCCCCGAGACCGGTGCCTGCTGCGGCGCGTGCGTCCCCGGCATCGACAACACCGGGATCTGCTCCGACGTCCAAGGCTGCTTCGGACCCGGGCTCGACTGCTCGTACGACGGCCAGTGCTGCGCCGATCTCGTCTGCGACTATTCGCTCGGCGATCCGATGTGCGCGAGCAAGCCGGTGGTCGCTTGCGGCAAAGCGGGCGACGGTTGCATGTCCGACACGGATTGCTGTCCCGGTCGCACCTGCTCGAACGAGAGCACGTGCTCCGAGGTCCAGGCGCCGGCGTGCTCGGCGACCGACATCTGCCACTCACCCTGCGAGGTCGGCGCCGCGATGCTGCCGGGCGCCTGCGCCGACCAGGGGCCGACCGGCCAGTGCGTCGACGACATCATCGCAGCCGACAGCTTCTGTGGCTGTATCGCCTGGGACTTTCTTTGCGCCGAAGAGGCGAAGAACCACTGCTTGGCCGCGTGCTTGTGAGGAAGAGGAGCGCCGCATGATCCATCGTTCGATCCCCATCGTTCTCTTCGTGGTGCCCCTCATGGCTTGCGACGGCCTGGACCTCGGTCTCGAGGATGACGGCGCCGGCGGGTTTGGACCTGGCGGCGCGGTCACCGGGACCGGAACGGCGCCACCCGGCGGCAGCACGGGTGCCACCGGCGGGGGCGTGGAAGACGCGGCGACCAACGACATGAACGAAGGCGGCGGCCCGCAGTCGGTCCAGAGCTGCGAGTTCGCCCCCGGGTCCAAGGTAGACATCTCGCTCCGCGGGCATCCGAGCATGGCCGCCGCGCAGTATGCGCGCGCCGCGCTCCTCTCGGACGCCCACCTCGTCCCGGCGACCGAGCTCGTGCGGTCCGAGGACTTCCTCGCGTACTACGGCCTCACCTTCCACGAGGGTTCGCCCGCCCCGCAGGTCTCGCTCCGCTGGTACCCGATCGGCAAGCTCGAGCAAGGCAACCTCGACGCCGCGATGGAGCTCGACTTCGGTACGCACCCGCACGCCCGCGAGCCGCTCCGCTTCGTGGTGCTGCTCGACGTATCGCAGAGCCTCTCGCAGAGCCTCGATCTGGAGTGGGAGGCGCTCTCGGCGCTCGCGAAGGGTTTCGCCGCCGACGCGGTGCCGGGTGACTCGCTCGCCGTCTTGACGTTCGCCGGCGACGTGTCGACCGTCCTCGATGGCCCGATCGACGCAACCCCGCCGTACGGCGGACTGCCGATCGACACGGTCTCGCTGGCGCCACGCTCCGGCAACGACTTCAAGAGCGCGGTGTCGGCGGCGCTTACGGCGGCGGATACAGGCGGTGGTGCGCTCGGCCATGTCCTCCTGGTGAGCGACGGCGGCACCACGATCACCGAAGAGCTCCTGAACGAGATCCGCTCGGCCGCTTCGAAGGGGACGCGCCTTTCGGTCGCGCAGGTCGGCGTCCCGCTTCCCACAGGACCGGCGCCGCTCGATATCGAGTTCCTCGATCAGCTCGCGATCGCCGGCCGTGGAGCGAGCTTCTACCTGGGCGGGACCATCGACGCGGAGCGCGCGTTCGAGGAGCGCTTCGGTGCGAGCTTCGGCATCTTCGCCCGGGGCGTCGTCGCCCACATCGAGCTGCCACCGTTCCTCCAGGCGATCGGCCTCCCGACCCCAGACTCCGGGCAGAGCGGCGGCGGCCCGCTCGGCGGCGTCCTCGGGTCCGGAACGCTCACGCCCCTCAGGATCGCGATGCGCGCCGGGTGCACCGCGATCTTCGACGCCAACGCGAGCACGGATCTCCCGATCGAGCCGTTCCGCGTCTCGATCGAGAGCCAGTCGGGTGAGCTCTTGCCGCTCACCGAGTTCGATTTCATCGGATCGCGCGGTGCCGACGCCGTGTCGATTCGCAATGACGCCATCCTGGCGACGGCGCTCGCCATCCGCTCCAAGAAGCCCGAGGACGTCGAGAAGGCGCGCGAGCTCCTCGGGCTGTCGATGAACGGCAATTGCCTCGGCTGCGAGGACCTGATGGAGCTGATGGCGCTGCTCGAGCACGTCGAGTAGCTCTCGAGCTCCGAGCGGTCAGTCGAAAGAAATGACGGGAAGGCGGCGCCGCCTTCGAGACTGGGCGTCGGCCACACCGGCTTCGATCGGCTCCTCTTCGATGGCGAAGAGCCCGTGATCGAACGGTCGCTGCGGAGCGCGTTCGATCTGCACCAGTCGCTCTCGAACGCCGCGTCGCTCCAGCTCCTTTGCGCGGTGGTAGCAGTACGGATTGTTTCCTCGCCGTCCAAAGAGCGAGTGGGCCATCCAGGAGCAGCCACCCCGGCACGTCTCGGCGTAGTAGCAACTCTTGCAGTGGCCCCAGAGCTCGTCGAGCGAGCGCTCACGCACGAAGTGGATGTTGTTCCGCCCGGCCCACAGCTCTTCGAGCGGCGTCTCGAGGAGGTTGCCGCCCGCGTAGTCATCGGTGGTGAGCGACGGACAGCCTTTGACCGTTCCGTCGGACTCGATCCCGATCACGACCTCGCCTGCGGCGCAGCCGCTAAAGTGCGTTTCCGTTCCGCCGGGACGCGATCGTAGAACGTGCTCGAACGGGCCGTAGTAGCCGATGGTGTTGTCGACATAGACGTCGAAGGGGCTGCCCGATCGATAGTGCGTCGCTGCTTCCAGCTGGATTGCGGCAAGCGTGTCGATGACCTCGACGATCTGCCAAGGTTCGAGCAGCCATTCGGGGTGATCGGCGGCACGACCCATCGGAACGGTGAGGCCCGGTTGCCAGACCGACGCCCCATGGGCGCGGATCTCGTCCACGATCCCGCGGATCTCGTTGAGGGTGAGACGATTGATGTGCGTGTTGACGGTCGTCGGCATACCGGCAGCCGCCGCCGCGTCGAGCGCCCGTAAGGCAGCTGCATGGCTGCCGGCGTTGCCGCGCATGAGATCGTGCGTCGGGGCGAGACCGTCGACCGAGACTCCCACGCTGAAGAGGCCCGCTGCCGCGAGCTCCTTGGCGCGACGCTCATGGAAGGCGCGCCCGCCAGTTTGGAGCTGCACGCGGATTCCGAGCTTCGCGATCGCCGCGACAATCTCCGCGAGGTCGGTCCGCAGATAAGCCTCTCCGCCGATGAACACGAGCTCTCTGCAGCCGAGGCGCGCCAGCTTGGTGCCGACCTCGAGGGCCTCTGCCGTCGTGAGCTCTCTCGATCGCGCGCGCCCAGCTCGCGACCCGCAGTGGCGACAAGGCTGATCGCACTTGAGCGTCAGCTCCCACACGGCGAGAAGCGGGAGCGGACGGTCGGGATCATCGGCGCGACGCCGTCGTAGCCCGTCGCCCGACTGCGGAAACATCGCCAAAACGTACCACGGTGTGCGCGGGGCGCAGATTGACCTTATCCGCATTCTTGAGCGACGATTCATGCGTGGTTCGGTTCGTCACGTGCGCGAACTGCGGTTGCGCCGCCAAGGTTACCGAGGTGAGCTGTCCCCATTGCTCGGCCGACCTTCGCGCCGGCGACGGCGGAGTGCTTCGGCATCGCACGGCGATCCTTCTCGGGCTCACCGCGCTTGCCGCGCCGGCCATTGCCTCCTGCGGCGACGATGACGGCGCGGGAGGGCATGGCGGTTCTGGAACCAACAGTGGGTCGAGCGCGCAGTTTCCGAGCACGGCGATGTCGAAGTACGCAAACGCCGCCATCGTCAGCACCGGCTCCTCGGGCTCGACCACATCCAGCTCGGGCTTCGACTCCGACGAATAGGCGCTGGCGCACTTTTTCGTGCGACCCTGGCGCCTTGTCTGGCTCCTACCGGTCGGACGTTCCTTTTCTGCGGAGCCAACACTACATGCGGCTGAATCTTCCGTCGTTTCTCGTGCTTCTCGTCGTCGGCTCGCTCGCGGGCTGCGCGGCGCCGCCGACCTACATCCGCTTCGTCAACGCGACCGAAGCGCAGCTCGCCGCCGCCGACACCGAGGGGGTCGCCTGGTATGAATTTCAGCCCGGCGACGAGGTGCCGCTCAACATGGCCGTGCTCGGCGTGTCGGAGGCGGTGGCTGAAGGGATCGTCCTTCGCGCCAAGAAGCGGTTTTACATCGTCGTCCGCAAGGGAGCGTCCCCTGCGCTCAGCTTCGATGGCCAGTCGATCGCCTACGGCAGCGAGACGTTCCTCGGCTTCGGACGCGAAGGCGACAAGAACACCCTCAACGTGCTGACGTACGTGGGGCCGCGCGAAGACATGCCGGAGAAGCTCCGCGAGTCCACGCGATAAGAGCTGGATGCATCGTCAAGAGGATGTACTAGCCTTCGCATGTGCCGGATCCTGCGCTCAAATCCAAGCTCGCAGCCCTTCGTGAAGAGCTCCGCGCAGAGCTCCCGGACGGTGCGCGCCCGGCGCCCGGCTCGGGGTGGGGCCTCGAGCTCGGGCGGCGTGTGGCGCGTGCCTACGACGAGCTCTTGGGCCCCCTCTTCGCCGCCGCGGACGCTCATCACGTCGCCTTCGCCGCGGTCGGCGGGTACGGTCGCGGCGCGGTCGCGCTGAGGAGCGATCTCGACGTCCGCGTTCTCGCGCGGTCGGTCGACGACGCCGAGCGCGTGACCGACGCCGTGCTGTATCCGCTCTGGGACGCAGGCTTTGCGATCGGTCACCAGGTTCTCCTTCTGGGCGACGTGGTGGAGCTCGCCCGCGAGGACTTGGCGACTGCCACCAGCCTCCTCGATTGGCGGCACCTGGCCGGGGACCGCTCCCTCTCGGATGAGGTCGTGTGGCGAGTCTCGGGCAGTCTCTTCTCGGCGTCGGAGCTCGCGCGCTTCGCCGAGCGCCTGCGCGAAGAGGTAGAGAAGCGTCACGAGCGCTTCGGCGACTCGGTCTACCTCCTCGAGCCCGACGTGAAGAACGGCGCCGGCAGCCTGCGGGATTTGGACGTCCTTCGCTGGGCTGCACAAGCCCGCTACGGCGCGGGCGAGATCGGCGGTCTCGTCAGGGTAGGTGCGCTCGTCCCGCGCGAGGCCGTCGAGCTCGGCGAGGCCGAGGAGCAACTCTGGCAGATCCGTCATTTGCTCCACGCCCACGCCGGCCGGCGCAGCGATCGGCTGACCTTCGACGAGCAGGAGTCGATCGCGAAGCTTCTCGGCTACGGCGACGACGCCGAAGCGGTCGAGAAGATGATGAGCTCGTACTACCGGTCGGCCCGCGTCATCTCGCGCGGGATGACGACGATGCTCGGGCGCGCGGCGCACGAACCGCGGCGCCGGCCGAAGGCCGAAGACCTCGGTCACGGCCTCAAGCTGTTCGACGACGCCGTGACGCTCGACGACGCGACGCGCATCGGCGCCGAGCCGGAGCTGGCGCTGCGCCTCTTGGCCGTGGCCGTCGAGAAGAACCGCCCCATCTATGCGCACGCGCGCGAGATCATCCAACGCTTCTCGGCCGACCCTGCCTGGTGCGAGCGGCTCCGCAGCGTCAAGGATGCGCGCCGCCTCTTCGTGGAGCTGGTCTCCACGCGCAAAGAGACGAGCCTCACCAAGGGGAGCGCCCTCCGCGAGCTTCACGAGCTCGGCTTGCTCCTGGCGATGATCCCCGAGTTTTCGCCGGTCGTCGGGCGCGTCCACCACGACCTCTACCACGTGTACACGGTCGACGTTCACAGCGTCGCGGCGGTCGACCGTCTGGCCGCGCTCGCGCGCGGTGACCTCGCGTCGCAATACCCGCTCGCGTCGCGCCTGGCCGCCGAGGTGTTGTCTCCCGCGGTCCTCGCGTTTGCCACGCTGCTGCACGACGTGGGCAAGTCCATCGGGCGCAAGGACCACAGCGAGCGCGGGGCCGAGCTTGCAGAGGTCATCATGGGGCGCCTCGACTTCAAGCCCGACGAGATCGCCGAAGCGCAGAAGCTCATCGGCGAGCACCTGACGATGTACCGCCTGGCCACGCGGCGCGACATCGATGACCCCGCGACCGCGCACGAGCTCGTCGAGAAAGTCGGGTCGCGCGAGACGCTCCGCAACCTGTTCCTTCTGACGATCGTCGACGTCTCGACGACCAGTCCGACGTCGCTGACGTCGTGGAAGGCGCACCTCCTCGACGAGCTCTACATCGCCGCCGACGAGGCGCTGAGCGGCGAGAGCGGCGAAGTGGGCAGGGCCGAGCTCTTGCGGCGCGAGGTCCTTTCGTTTGCCGACGGCTACGCGACCAACGGCTCGCCGCCGAGCGCCGAAGATCGCGCCGCGCTCGCGCGCTACGTCGGATCGATGCCCGACAGGTATCTCCTCGCGAGCTCGGCGCAGGCGATCGTCGAGCACGCGACGGTCGTCCGTGCCCTCGGCAAGGAACCGGTGAGTGTCGAGATCGTTCCGTCGAGCCACCCCGAGGCGATCGAGCTCTGCGTCGTCGCACCGGATCGCCCGGGCCTCCTGGCGCTCATCGCCGCCGCGCTGGCGGCGTCGCGGCTCGAGGTTCTGGCGGCGCAGGTCTACACCCGGAGGCGCAGCGATGGCACCGTTCAGGCGGTCGACCTTTTCTGGGTGCAGAGCCGCGTCGAAGGACAGGAAGGCGTTGCGCGAGCGCTACCCAAGCTGCGACGCGAGCTACGCGCGCTGCTCGTGGGCGAGGCGAAGCCCGAAGTAGCGCTCGGACCCCACACGCCGGGTCGCCGGGCCGGGCCCAAGGTAACGACGCGGGTGGCGCTCGATCACCGCGCGAGCCGCGAGCAGACGATCATCGAGGTCTGCACCGCCGACCGCCCCGGCGTGCTCTTCACGATCGCCAACGCTCTCTACGAGCTGGGCCTCACGATCGCGGTTGCCAAGATCAATACCGAGGGCGCGCGGGTAGCCGACGTCTTCTACGTTCGTGAGTCGGACGGCACCAAGCTCGACGCCGGGCGGCGCAGCACCGAGGTCACCCGGGGTGTGCTTCGCGCCCTGGGCGAAGAGCCGGATCTGGAGCCTCGAGCGTCGATCGGTTTGCCCACGGAAGCCCAAGGGTAGGGGGACAGGCGGGTCGAAGCGTGATACGGGACGAGAACATGCGGCTAGGCAAATCACGGCGGGTTGAAGCATCGGCTCTCCTCGCGGCGACGGCCGCCCTGTTGCCGATGCTTTTGGCGATCGGCGTCGGGTGCAGCAGCACACCCAAGGCTGAGGACAGGCCCCTCGACGCGGACCCGCCCGGCCCGGTCGAGGTCGGGAAGAAGGCGGCAAAGCGCCCCGCCGGCTTGGATGAAGCGGTCGAGCTGGTGAAGGCCGGCAAGTTCGCCGACGCCATCCCCAAGCTCCGCAAGGCTCTCGAAGAAGAGCCCAAGAGCGCCGAAGCGGCGTTCTACCTCGGCATGTCGATCGAGCAGACAGGCGGCGACAAGAAAGAGGCCGAGGCGATGTACAAGCAGGCGCTCGCCTTCGATCCCAAGCTGATCGAAGCCGCGAACAACCTCGCCGCCATCTACCTCGAAGAGCCGCCGCGCCCGGATCAGGCGATCCCCGTCCTCTCCAAGGCGCTCTCGAACGAGCCCGACAACGTCACGCTCCTTACCAACCTCGGCTACGCCTACGGCCTCAAGGGTGACATCGCCCAGGCGTCCAAGGCGTACGAGGCCGCGATCGCCAAGGAGCCGTCGCCGCAGCTCCTCTTCTCGTACGGCACGATGCTCTTCGAGAACAAGCAGGCCGAGAAGGCGGCGCCGCACCTCACCAAGGCGGCCGACGGCATCGACGACGTTCCGACGCTCGTGACCATCGCGCGCATGCTCGGTCCCGGCAAAGCCTTCACCGACTGCGTCAAAGTCCTCGACAAGGCCATCGCCAAGAAGGGCGACGTCGCCGAGTTCTACGTCCGCCGTGGCCTCTGCAAGCACGAGCTCGACCAAGAGGAAGCTGCGTCGAAGGATTTCGAGCAGGCAATCAAGACCGACCCTCAATTCCAGGCGGCGCACTACTACTTGGGTGTCTCGCTCACGACGCAGAAGAAGGTCGCGCGCGGTAGAGAGCACCTGAAGAAGGCGTACGAGCTCGGCAGAGAGACGCCGATCGGCAAGCAGGCGAAGGACAAGCTCGACGGAAAGAAGCCCGAAGCCAAGGCGCCCGAGGGCAAAGCGCCCGCCGGTGGTGGCAAGCCTGCACCGCCGACGCCGCCTCCCCCGCCGAAGAAGTAGGGCGACCGCTCGAGCGGTCACCCGATCCGTGCGTCTGTCCGGTCGGCCGGACACGATCCTTCGTTCGCGCCTCCGACGCGCTCGGCACGAAGCCTGCTGTGCGCTCGCCCATGCTTCGTTCGACATCGCTCGCTGGGCTCTCGCTCCTCGTCGCCGCTCCTCTCGCCGCCTGCAGTGGCGACGACGCCACCGGGGGCGCAGGCGGCTCGACGAGCTCGGCAACGACGACATCGACCGCGGGCGACGGCGGCTCGGGTGGCTCGGGTGGCGGCTCGTTCGTCCTCGCCGCGGCGTGGTCCCCGTGCCCGCTCGACTCGACGAAGAGCAGGGGCGACGACGCCGAATGCGCGACGGTCACCGTGCCGCTGGATTGGGATGCTCGCAGCGGCGAAACGATCGAGATCTTCGTCAAGCGCTGGCCGCGGTTCGAAGCCGAAGCGGCGACGGCGCACCTGTGGCTCGTTCAAGGCGGTCCGGGCTCGGCGAGCGTCGAGTGGGAGGGGCGCATCGACGGCCCGGCGGCCGCGTTCCCTTCGACGCAGTTCTACATGCACGATCCGCGCGGTGTCGGGCGCTCATCGCGGCTCGGGTGCCCGGCGGAAGAAGATACTGCGAGCGAAGGCGGCATCGACATCACGACCGCCGAGTGGCCGAGCTGTCTCGCGGCCGTGCAAGCAGAGGTGGGAAGCGCGCTTCAGAAATTCACGATCGACAACGCTGCGCGCGATCTCGGTGAGCTTATCGAAGCAATCTCCGGCGAGCTGCCGGTCACGGTGCTCGGGCAGTCGTACGGGACGCTGCTCCCCCAGCGGTACTTGCACCACTACCCAGGGCAGCCAGAAGCCGTGGTGCTCGACTCGCTCGCGAACCCGGGCGGAACCTTCACGCGCTTTTCCGAGCGAACCGATCGCGTGGGTCACGATCTCCTCGAGCTGTGCGGTGCCGACGGCGCGTGCCGCGCGCGACTCGGTCCGGATCCGGCGCAGGCCATCGACGACGCGTTCACGTTCGCTTTCGAAGAGGACGGCTGCCCGGCCCTCGAGGCGGGCGGCGCAACCCGTGCGGCCCTCGCACGCGCGCTCTACGGCCTCCTCACATTTCCCGAGTACCGGCCGATGGTGTTTCCGGTCGTCGCGCGGCTCGCGCGCTGCAACGCCGACGACGTGACGAGGCTGCTCTACATGCTCGACGTCTTCGCGCCAGGCGGAGCGCCGTCGCTCGACGAGCGGCTGTTCGGCCACGTGCTCTACACGAACCTCGTGCTGTCGGAGATGTGGGACGCCGATGCGCCGACGCCCGCCGAGCACCTCGCCGAGCTGCAATCGATCGAGTTCGGGCTCATCGACGTCGGCCTCGACGAGCGACGTGCGTACTGGCCGGTCTATCCGCCGAGCCCGCTGAACGCCGTCTATCCTGACGTTTCTGTACCGATGCTGATGATGAACGGCACGCTCGACGCGCAGACCCCGCTCGAAGAGGCGCAACAAGCCGAGGCGCACTACACCGCTGCGACGCAGACCTTCGTCGTCGTGCCCGGTGCGGCCCACGGTGCGGTCGCCGGCGAGCCGTGGAGCCAACCGGGCCCGCCCTGCACGGTCACCATCATCGAATCGTTCGTCGGGGCACCCTCACAACCGCTCGACACATCGTGCATCGCGCTCGTCGATCCGGTGCCGCTCGAGCCCACCTCGCAGATGTCCGCGGTCATCTTCGGCACCGCCGACGCCTGGGGTGACGGGATGGCGGTCGCGCTGACGGCCGCGGACAGCGAGCGCGCAGGGAATGAGCGACAGCGCCTCCGCGACCGCGTAGCGCTCAATCTCCGACGGGCACGACCGTAGCCGGCTCGACCATCAGCACGACCGAGCGCTCTGGTGATCGCGTGCGGTGCCTGACGGTCTTCGGCACGACCATCCCCTGATGACGCTCGAGCGTGAACGTCTGCGGGCTGCCGTCCGGGCGCTCGACATCCAAGAGGAGCGTGCCCTCGAGGACGAAGAACAGCTCGTCCTCTTTGTCGTGGCTGTGCCAGTGAAACTCGCCGTGGAACACGCCGATGCGGGCGACCGACTCGTTGATGAGGCAGAGCGACTGGTTCCACCACGGCTTGTCGCAATCGCGCGCAAGCTTGCCCGCTTCGATGAGCTCGAGCGGGCGGTACTTGATGTCCTGATGGATGTCGTAGTCGGTCGCCATGCGCGCGAGCCTTTCACGGGCCTGGGCGCGAGACCAGCCGCTACGGCGCGACAGGCTGCGGCCCGGGCTTCGCGCCTAGGCAGACCGCTTCGCAGCCCGAGAATGTGACGTATGCATCCTTCGCCTGCTGGCTCAGGGGCTGCGTGTCTCTGCGCGCATCCGACAGGCACCTATCCCTGCAGACGAGCTCGTCGTGCGCTTCCGGTTTCGAGAGCTGCTTCGTGCATGATGGGATGAAGAACGACGCCATGCGGTCGGCGTCGGCCGGATCTTCTCCGTGGGCATGCGCCCAGAATCTCTGGCGCTCCTCGCAATGGGATGCCGGGCTCCGGGTGCAGCCGGGGACGATCGCGGCGAGAGCCAGGAGCGTGAGCGCGATCGGTCGGGAGGTCACCGCGCGAACGCCCATCACGCTCAAACACCGAGCGTGCCGAGCAACCTGTCGAGCTCGTCGAGCGATCCGTAGTGGATCGCGATCTCGCCGTTGCCGTCGTTGTCGCGGACCTCGACGCGTGTCCCGAAACGCCGCGCCAACCGAGCCTCGAGATCGCGCACCGCCGCGCTCTTTCCGGAAGCCTTCGCGGGAGGAGCGTCCTCTTTACCGGCTTCCTTGCGCTTGCGGGCGGCCCGAACGAGCTCTTCGACCTTGCGCACCGGCAATCGGCCGCGGACGGTCTTCTCGGCGATGTCCTTGAGCGACTTCTCGTCGGGCGCACCGAGGAGGGCGCGCGCGTGACCTTCCGAGAGCTCGCGCGAGACGACGAGCGAGCGGACGGGAGTCGGGAGCTTGAGAAGGCGCAGCGAGTTGGTGATCGTCGTTCGCTCTTTGCCGACGCGATCGGCGAGCGCGTCGTGCGTATAGCCGTGCTCGCGCGCGAGCCGATCGTACGCCTCGGCGACCTCGATCGGGTTGAGGTCGGCGCGCTGGATGTTCTCGACGAGCGCGAGCTCGAACGCCGCTGCAGGGCTGACGTCCTTGACGACGACGATCACCTCGCGAAGGCCCACGCGCTGCGCTGCACGCCAGCGGCGCTCGCCGGCGATGAGCTCGTACTTGTCACCGGTCGGGCCGCCGCCCGGCAGTCGCCGGACGACGAGCGGCTCGATGATGCCGTGCTCGCGAATCGAGGCCTCCAGCTCGGAGAGCTCT